>JBLIMK010000039.1:0-30459 GCA_047638715.1 Verrucomicrobiales bacterium | reverse complement strand
CAGCAGTGACATGGAAGGCTTGATCATGACCGAAACCTCCACCGCCCAACTCGTCGAACGCCACCCTGTTCGCGGTGCGATCTGGGGCCTTATTCTCGGTCTCGCGATCTACCTGATCATTTTCAAGGTGATAACCATCGGAGCCGCGATTCCGATCGTCGTGATCGTGCTCAGCATCGGCGCTGGGATTGCGTGGGGCAAGTTCGCCCCACCACGCTCAAAACGCTGAACTGAACAGCACCCCGGCGAGACTCCTCCGCCTCCCCCATTCGGTCGATAGCCCCGCTGCGCTACTCCGCGCGTACAGTGCCGCGATGGGCTACCGGTCATCCCCGCTGTGACGGTCCTTCTCGGATGTTTGGCCGCCATATTGTTCGGCTTCGGCGACCTCCTGTCAGGCGTGGGAGGCCGACGGGATCCGTCGACGACGACTCCGGTCGGGATTGCGTTCGTCGCCACGGTCATCGGCACCGTTCTCGGCGGCCTCTACGTACTACTCCTTACCGAAGATTCGCTGAGGGGTAGCGATCTTTGGTGGGCTATTGGCACCGGCGTCGCAATGTCGGCTGCTCGGCCACTGCTCTATCGAGGTATGGCGGCCGGACCTATGGTGGTCTTCGCCCCGATCGTCGCGCTTGTCGCGTTGGTGTTGCCCGCAGTGCTCGGGCTGGTATTTGGTCAGTCGCTGGCAGCGTTGGAGATCGTGGGCGTGATCCTCGCCGTACCCGCCGTCGTCTTGTTGTCGAGCGGGCGCACCCTGCCAAGCTTCGCTGCGTTCCGGTCGAGCAGCGTCGTCGGCAACGCTGCCATCGTGGGCGGCCTCATTGGCATCGGAGCCCTCTTCATGTCGTTCATGTCCGACGACGCGGGCACCGCCCCGGCACTAGTCGTTGCGGCGATCGGCATCGTGACGATTCCGCTCGTTGGTCGCAGCATTGGACTACCGCTTCGTTTCAGCCGCACGAGCGTCACCTTTGGTCTGGTCATCGGCTGCACCAGCATCGGCGGTCTGATCTTGTCGACGTTCGCCTATCGAGGAAATGCAGCGATCGGGTCCGCCCTGATCGGCCTCTCCCCAGGCGTATCGATCTTGCTCGCGTGGAGGTTCCTCGGCGAACGGTTCTGGCGGCTACAAGTCGTCGGAAGCATCTGCGGCATCACGATGGTGGTCCTCTTCGCGCTCGCTAGCTAAGCGAGCACCGCATTTTCGCAATCAGTGATGATGCGCTACTGGACGGATTGTTTCATCGATCTTACATAATATATGATCGAGCAAAACCGACGGAAGGCATCCCGTGGCGAAACCCAAAATGATCGTGCAGATCTATCCCATGCTCCCCGCAGATGGTGAAGAAGGGCGAATCGCTGCTGCGCCGATCGGGCGAGACGGCGACCTCTACCACCAGGTACTTCACGAGTGGACGGATCTCGTTCGCCTCGCCGACGACCTCGGCTTCTGGGGAATCAGCACGATCGAACATCACCTCCACTCCGAGGGATATGAGGTTGGGCCGAACCCCGGCGTACTCAACGCTTATTGGGCCGCGATCGTCAAGAACGCGCGTGTCGGAGCGCTGGGATATGTGATGGCCACGCAAGACCCGATTCGTGTCGCTGAAGAGACAGCGATTCTCGATCACCTGACCAAAGGAAAGTTCTTCGTCGGACTCGCCCGCGGCTACCAATCGCGGTGGACCAATATCTTGGGACAGCACAGCGGCGCCGTCGCGACGCTTGGCGATAAAAGCGAAGAAGACCACCGAAATCGACGGGTCTTCGAAGAAAAAGTCGACATGCTGCTGAGGTGTTGGACCGAGGAATCGGTCGAGTTTCGTGGCGAAACCTACGAGGCCCCATTTCCCTACGACACCGGTGTCGAGAATTACCCGGCCGCGGAAATCGCAAAGCACGCAGGCGCACCGGGAGAGATCGATGCCGACGGAGCGGTTCGTCGGGTCAGCGTTGTGCCGAAGCCGTACACCGACCCTCACCCTCCTCTGTTCATCGCGACCAGCAAGAGTCCCGAGACGATTACCTACGCCGCCAAGAAGGGGTTCATCCCCACGTATTTCATGCCGACCGCAGCGATCGCCGACCACGCTCAGCTCTACGTCGAGTCCGCGGCCGAAGCCGGGATAACTCGACAGTACGGCGAGCGGCAGAACCTCGTGCGCTGGCCACACATCACCAGCACCGCCGCCGGGTACGACGACCGACTCCGCGAATACGACCTCGACATCTACAAGAACTTCTACGGGCCCTTCTTTCCGCAGTTTCCCAACGAACCCGACACCGACCACGTCGCGTCGATGAAAGAGTCAGACATCTTCATCGGCGGGACGGTCGAACAGTCCATCGACGCCTGGCAGCGCACGCTCGAGCAGATTCCCGCCGAGTACATCACGCTCATCTGGCACTACGCGCAGGTGCCCAAGGAGGTCGTCGCCGAAGAGATGTCACTCTTTATGGAAGAGATCCTCCCCCATCTCGATGTTCCAGACTTCGACGCCGCCAACGAAGATTCGTCCGGCGCCTGAGGTGACCAGCAATCCAATCGACGGATTTGTTGTCGATCCCGATGACATTGCATACATCGGCAGCGACCTCCAGCGCCCCGAGTGCATCCTCGCCGAACGGGACGGCATCCTTTGGAGCGCCGATGCCCGAGGTGGCGTCGTTCGGATCGACACGGCGAACGGCGAACAGGAACTAATCCACCAAGGCACTGACACCGGTTTTGCCGACGCGGCCGACGACGCCACACGATTCACCCAAGGCACGCTGCCAAACGGGCTCGCATTCACAAAAGATGGCGACATCTTGGTGTCGAATTTTGGCACCGACCGGCTCGAACTCATGACCCGCGCCGGTGAAAACAGGGTGCTGTACGACTCGATCGACGGAGAGCCGATCGGCAAGGTCAACTTCGTGATTCGAGATTCGAAGGGTCGGGTCTACATGACGATCTCCACGATGATCCCCAACTGGATGGAAGCGATCAGCCCAAACATTTCGGACGGACGAATCGTGTTGGTCGACGAACGAGGCATCCGCGTCGTGGCCGATGGGCTTGCCTTCACGAACGAAATTCGCCTCGACGCGACCGAGGAGTGGATGTACATTGCCGAGACCACTGGCAAACGTGTGAGCCGGATGCGAGTACAGCCCGATGGTTCGCTCTCGGACTACGAAATCTACGGTCCCACCGACACCGGGGCGCTCATCGACGGCATTGCGTTCGATGCCCACGGAAACCTGTGGGGAACCCACGTATTCAACGATCACATCTTCGCCATAACCCCCGACGGCGACCTCCGGATCATCCTCGACGACGACAATGGGTCCGAAGCGGGGGCTGAGGTTCTGCGAGCGTTCGAAGAAGACCGGATGACCAGCGATATCATGTTGGCCGCTGGCGGCACGATCGCTCCCTGGATGGCGAGTGTGACCTTCGGTGGACCCGATCTCCGCACCGTCTACATCGGAAGCCTGCGGGGCACCCGCATTCCGTATTTCACGAGCCCCGTGGCTGGACTCCCGCTCACTCATTGGTGAGGACGGCGTTAGCCTCAAACCTTCCTGAGCTCGGTTAAATCGGAAGGTCCCACATGCCCACCCCAGCGGTTCGCGCTGAAAACGTCGTCAAACACTTTGGCGACGTGAAGGCGCTCAACGGCGTCTCTATCGAGTTCGAAGCCGGCATGATCTACGGTTTGCTCGGGCCCAACGGTGCTGGGAAAACAACGCTCATCCGCGTGCTCACCACACTCCTACGGCCCGATTCGGGCGAAGCCCACGTCGCCGGCGTCGATGTGCTCTCCGATCCGACCGGCGCCCGTCGACGCCTCGGCCTCGCTGGCCAATCGGCCGCTGTCGACGGATTTCTGACGGGCGAGGAAAACCTCCACATGATCGGTCGCCTCTACGGACTATCGAAGCGTGACGCCCGACAACGCGCCGACGAAGTCCTCGAACGAATGACGCTGACAGAAGCAGCAAATCGCCAGGTCAAGACCTACTCGGGCGGCATGCGTCGCCGCCTCGACCTCGCCGCGTCCATGGTCGGACGTCCACAGGTGTTGTTTCTCGACGAGCCCACCACGGGAATCGATCCCGGCAGCCGAATCGACATCTGGGGTTTGATCACCGACCTGGTTGATGGCGGCACCACGATCTTGATGACGACTCAATACCTCGAGGAAGCCGACCAGCTCGCCAACCGAATCGGCGTCATCGACGAAGGTGTTCTTATCGCCGAAGGAACAGCCGATGAGTTGAAGGACCAAATGGGCGGTTCGATCGTGGAGATCGCTGTCGAGGCCAAAGATCTCGATGACACGCTCGGCGCATTATCTTCCGCGTTCGGCGATGACCTTTCATATGAGGAGGGACGGAATCTCATCTCGATTCCCGCACCGGACGGCGCCGCCGATCTCATGGCCGTTGCTCGCTCGCTCGACTCGATCGACGTCACCCCAACGAACCTTGAGATTCGGAAGCCGACCCTCGACGACGTGTTCCTCAAGATCACCGGCAACGACAGACCTACCTCGACATCGAACGGTGGCCAATCATGAACACGTCGCTCGCCTCCGCCACCGATCAGAAGTCCAAGGGCGTCGGCCTCAAACAAGCAATTCGCGACATCGCAATCATCCTGAAGCGCAATGCAATGCGCAATGTACGACTGCCCGAGCTCGTGATCTTCGCCACCATTCAGCCCGTGATGTTCCTCTTGCTGTTCAACTACGTCTTCGGTGGTTCGATCGGATCGTCGCTGAACGATGCGTACGGCGGAAAATATGTCAACTTCTTGCTGCCCGGCATGCTTGTCCAAACCGCGTTGTTCTCATCGATCCAAACAGCCGTTGGCCTTACCGAAGACCTCTCTGCAGGGGTGATCGATCGATTCCGTTCGCTCCCGATTGCTCGCTCTGCCGTGCTGGCCGGCCGCACGCTGGCCGATATGACCCGAACCTTCTTCGTGATGCTCTTACTCCTGGCGGTTGGGTTCATCATCGGCTTCGATGCGCCTGGCGGCCCACTGCGAACCTTGGCGGGGCTGGCCCTTTGCGCTCTATTTGGATTCGCCATGTCATGGGTCATGGCGCTCGTTGGGCTCGTAGTTAAAACGCCGGAGGCAGCGAACTCCGCAGGATTCCTACCCCTTTTCCCGCTGATGTTTGCGAGCTCGATTTTTGTACCGCCGGAGACCCTTCCGTCCTGGATGAAGGGATTTGCGAACAACCAGCCAATCACCGTGTTGTCCGACACCCTTCGAGGCCTGATCCTCGGCGACGAGTTCATCTCGACGCAGTCGCGATCGCTCGGTGGACTCGTCCTTTATTCGCTGTTCTGGATCGTCGTGATCATCGCCGTCTTCGCTCCGCTCGCGGTACGCAAGTACCGACGTACGGTCGCATAACGAGGCTTCGGATCACATAGCGGTCAATCCGGCCGAACGACCTTCGTCGATCGATATGTTCGTGCCGTACATACCCTTCACCCGTCCATCGACCAAGAACATTGCCGCTTCTGCAATCTCTTCCGCGGGCGTGAACATCCGACTGCTGGGCGTGATTCGCGTGATCCGCTCGCGCTGAGCCGAATACGCAGGATCGACACGAACATGTTCGTTCATCGGTGTTGTGGTGTTGCCCGGTGAGATGCAATTCATCGCAACGTCGAATGGGGCCAGTTCGAGTGATGCGGCCTTGGTGAAAGCGACCAGAGCTGCCTTCGTCGTGGCATAGAGGCTGAAACCAGCGGTCGGCGCCGACGCGGCGATCGAGGCGATGTTGACGATCTGTCCCGATCGACGCTCGATCATCCCAGGAGCAACAGCGGCGACCATTCGTATTGGTGCGTTCAGGTTGATCTGTACCATTTCGTCGATCTGGTCGTTGCTAAGCCCGACGATCGGTGATGGGAACCAGACCCCGGCGGAATTCACCAGGATGTCGATGTCGCCCATTATGGAGGTCACATCGCCGACAAGTGTCTCGATTTCGTCCGGCGAACCCATATCGGCGAGAAACGGCATCGCTTCTCCACCCTCGCCTGTGATCGAGTTCGCGGCCATCGTCACTTTCGTGCGATCCGATCGTCCGACGAGAGCGACCCTCGCGCCAGCTTGGGAAAGTCGGTGACCAATCGCAAGGCCGATTCCTGAAGACCCCCCGCTTATGAGCGCGATCTTTCCGACCAGCGGCCCAGCTTCGCGATCAGTCATCGGTGGGAAAGCGACCGATGCCAGCGCGGCGTCGCATCAACTCCATGATCGACGAGTTGTCTGCATCGGCCAAGCCGCTTTCCTCTGCCTCGACGAGTGCTTGTCGAACAACCTCGACGAGCGCGTGCGATGCGCCGACAGATTCGGCGTGACCGTTGATGAGGCGAGAGTCTTTGTGGCTTTGACGGACCCGGGATGCGGGCGGGTAGTGATCGCCATCGACCATTCGCTGACCCCAGATGTCCATCGCCTTCGAATAGGCCGCGCTATCGCGCAGCACCTCGAGCATCGGGTCGAGATCGAGGCCTGCCTTTTCGGCAACCGTAAGACCTTCGGCGACGGCGGTTCGATTGATCGAAAGAACGTGGTTGACGACCAACTTGGCCCGCGACCCGGCACCGAGACCGCCGACTGCATAGACCTTGCGCCCGAGGGGATCCAAGAGGTCGGTGGCGGTCTGTACGTCGTCCGACTCGCCCCCGATCATGAAGATCACATCTTTTTCGCCGAACTGCGCCGCATTTCCCGAGATGGTTGCATCGACATAGGAATGACCGGCGTCGGTGAGCAGCGCGGCCGCGGTGATCGAATCGTTCGGATCACCGGTCGTCGTGTCGATGACCAGCACATCGTCGCAATCCGCTGCAACGATCTCAGCGCAGACGGCCAACATAACCGTGCTGTTCGGCAGCGAAAGCACAGCCAGCTTCGCGTCGGCGACTACCTCGGCGATAGTTCCACAGGCGACACCTCCGCGGGCAGCGAGCTCAACCCCACGTTCAGGGTCGGGGTCGTATCCAAAAACTCCGTGACCGCGATCAATAAAGTGTTCGGTGAAAGTTCCGCCCATCAGCCCGAGGCCGATGACCGCGACGTTCTCGCTCATGAGAAACGGTAGAGCGCTGCGGGCGTGTCGACCAAGATCTTCTGACGCAGCGATTCGTCGGTGACCCACTCGCCTAACGCGTCGACGACATCACCGTCGTTCGGGTTGACCTCGTACTTGTTCGGATGGGGCCAATCCGTGCCCCACATGATGCGATCTTCAGCAACGTCGATAAGCGCGTGGGCCATCGGCTGCACATCGTCGTACGGCGGAAGGTCGGTTTCGCTCACGCGGTTCGCGCCCGAGATCTTCATCCAAGTATTACCCCCGCGCATAAGTTCGACCAGCGCTTGAAATCCAGCAGCGTCGACTCCAGCGGTCGCCGGCTGATACGCGAAGTGTCCAATCGTGACCGGAACGGTCACCGATTGCAGTGTGGGAAGAAGCTCGACCATGTGTGCACCGGGAAACAGGAACTCGATGTGCCAGCCAAGATCGCGGATCCGATCGCAGAGCGCCGGGATCTCTTCCATCCTGACCGGCATTCCGCCCAGGTTGTCGGTGTTGAGCCGAACGCCCCGAACCCCGCGCTCGTCGAGCGAGACGAGTTCTGCGTCGGAGATATCGAGGCCGATAGCAACCACGCCACGAGCACGATCTGGGGTTTCGGCGTTCAGCTCCGACATCCCGTCGAGGATTGCCGAGTTGTCGATGCCGTAGATGCTTGGCTGGGTGAAGACGACTCGTTCGACACCGAGAGTCGAATGCAAATGTCGGAGATCGTCCAGGGTGGATTCAGGTGGGTTGTACCCTCGGCCCGGCGACAACGGATAGCTGTCTTCGAACACATGAACATGGGTATCGATGGTTCCCGAAGGCATCGTCCAACCAGGCGCTTTTGGATAACGATCCGGGGCGATGCAATCGCGAATCTGAGTACTCAAAACTTCTCCATCCGTATGCAGTTCCACGTCTGGTGGAAGAGGACGCACCCTGATCATATATCATGTACGATGTGGCTAGGCCACCGAGTAGCGTGGAAAAATAGGGAGATTAACGCGGCATGCGAGCAAGACGTACCGACGGGCCCGTCATCGATATTCACTGTCATCGTGAGTGCGGTCCAGCCACTGAAATCATGGCCATCGAGGAAGAAAAGGTTGGCCGTGTCCGTCTGCAATACGGCAGCGACCTCACTCGCAAAGTCAACAAAGAACAGCTCGCCTATCTTCGTCCGAAGATGGAGTTCCTCGAAGAGCGCCTCAAGGACATGGATGCCACGGGGGTCGACATCCAAGCGATCGCCGTGTCGGTGTACCAGTACTACTACTGGGCCGACCCCGAGGTGGGCTCACGAATCAGCCGAGTCATCAACGAAGAGCTCGTCGAGAGCACGTCCAACTTCCCCGGCCGATTCAGCCCGTTGGGAACCGTTCCGTTGCAAGACACCGACGCCGCAATTGCTGAGCTGCGTTACTGCATGAACGAGCTCGGCATGAAAGGACTCGAAATCGGCACACACGTCGACAGCACCGAAGAGATCTCGAGCCCCCGCCTCGATCCATTCTGGGCGGAGGTGGAGCGCCTCGGAGCCGTCATCGTTGTTCACACCAACGGCCATACCCACAAGGAGCGCCTGCAAGACCACAACTTCGTGAACATCATCGGCCATGCGTTCGAAGCAACGCTTGCGACATCGCACCTCATCTTCAATGGCGTGATGGAGCGGTACCCCGACCTCAAGATCGTCGTCGTACATGGAGGCGGATATCTCCCCGCCTATGCCGGCCGCATCGATCACGCGTGGCGAGCTCGTGAAGACGTTCGTGAAGACGTTCCCAAGTTGCCGAGCGAATACCTCAAGAAGTTCTTCTTCGACACCATGGTCTTCGAACCAGACCAATTGCAGTTCTTGGTCGACAAGTACGGCGCCGATCACATCATGTTGGGCACCGATTACCCATACGACATGGGTGACGACGATCCGCTCGAGTTCATCGGCAGCGTTCCTGGCCTCAAACAAGACCAAATCGATCTGATCAGCGGCGGAAACGCTGCTCGCTTGCTGGGACTCGACTCATGAGCGGCATAGGACTTGCCGTCATTGGTTGCGGAACGATCGGCCGGATCCGTGCGGTGCTCGCCCGCGAACACCCCGGCGTCACCTGGCTCGGCTTGTGTGACCGCCATGCCGATACCGCGAACAAGCTGGCCGAGGACACCGACGCTGACTTCGTGACCACCGATATCGCTTCGCTGCTCGCACGCCCGGAGGTCACCGCTGTCATTGTGGCGACCGACGAACGTCAGCACGTCGACCCGATCATGCAGTCGGTATCGCACGGCTTTCCGATGTTCATCGAGAAGCCGCTCGCCACCGACCCACTCGACTCGGCGAAGATTCTCGCTGCGATCGAGTCCAACAATGTCGACGCTGTCGTCGGATATACCAACCGATTCCGTCGCCGTTTCCTCGGCGTGAAACAAAAGCTCCGCGACGAGCAGATCGGCGACGTAACCGGCGTGGTTACACGTGCGTTTATGAACCGCATGGTCGTCCATGCCACCCTCGCCAAGGCCGACGATCGGACCAACCTGACGCCGATGGTCGTGTCCGGCACACACAGCCTCGACATGTCGATGTGGCTGATGGAAGGCAAGAAGCCCGTCGAGGTCTACGCCCGATCGAACGACAAACTTCTTGGAGAGTGGGGCACGAAGGATTCGACCTTTGGCCTCTTCACGATGGATGACGGCACGCTCTTCAGCATGAACATTTCGTGGGCGCTTCCCGTTGTTTGGCCGGGCGCTGTGTATGGCCTCGAAATCGGCATCGTCGGCACCAAGGGTGTCATCGATATCGAAGACACCCACCGCGACGTGATCATCGCATCGGAGGTCCCACAGCCAGCGGGTTATACAAGCCGAGGCTTCGAACCACCGAACGCCCGTCACGTCGACTTCATGGGGAGTTACCCTCCTGGCGACGTATCGGACGGCATGTTGTGGGGACCAATGCGCGAGGAAACTCTCACGTGGTACAACCGGCTCGCCAAGGGCTTCAAGACACCACACGCCACAGCGGCCGAGGGGCACAGCAACCTCCTCCTCACCATGGCCATGGACTATTCAGCTAAAACTGGAAAAGCCGTACAGCTTCCAATCGAACCCGAACAACTCCTGGAGTAAATGATGAATCAGTTGAACGTTGCCATCGTGGGCACCGGTTGGTGCGGAGGAATCCGCGCCATTGCCTGTGCCCAACACCCAATCTGCAATGAACTGCACATCGCAGAGTCCAACCCTGAGCGTCTCGCCGAAATGGTCGCCAGCACCGACCCCGCTTCAGCCACCGATGACTGGGAAGCCCTGATCGCACGCGACGACATCGACGTCGTGATGATCTCCGCGACCCCTGAAACGCTGCACTACCCAATGGCCAAGGCCACACTTGCGGCCGGCAAACACGTGTTGCTGGAAAAGCCGATGGCCCTTCGTCTCGAAGAGGCTGACGAGTTGATCGACATCGCCGAGAGCAACAACGTGAAGTTCACGATCGGCTACTCCCAACGCTTCAACGCAAAACAAGCGTTCGCGAAACGTTCACTTATGGCAGGAGACCTCGGAGAACCAAGTTCGATCCTGATCAGCCGACACATCGGTCGAAACCTCGGTGCCAAGATCGGAAACCGAATCAAACTCTCCCCCGCTGCCATGGAAGCAACACACGACATCGACTTTGCGATGTGGTGCCTCGAGCCTCGCCGCCCTGTGCGCGTGTACTCGCAGAACTCCTACGGCGTGCGCCGCGAAATGGGCCTGCCCGACTCACAACTGACGGTCATCACCATGGACGACGGTGTGATTGTCACGGTCAACGCAGGAATGTCGCTCCCAAATCATTACCAGAACGCGGCGACGACCTGGATCGAAGTCATTGGGACCGAGGGCACAGTCTTCGCCGACGACAGCCATCGCGACATCGTTGTCAATACGACCAAGCGCGGTATCGAGTTCCCACTGTCGACAATGCCAGGTGAGGCGGTCGACCAGATGTACGCCGGGCCTATGGAGCGCGAAACCATCGCCTTCCTCGAAGCCGTGTTGTATGACAAGCCCGTGATGGTCGAGCCCCGGCTCGCTCGTCTGACCATGGAGGTCTACATGGCGGCCGATCTGTCAGCCGACCTGAACGAGCCGATCGAACTTCCCCTGTCGATCGACCAGATGGGTCTCGCCCTGGCGGCATCGGTCAAGTAGCAGCCAACACTTTTCGTAACAGATGCAGCGCGCCCGAGACCGCAAAGGTCCGGGCGCGTTCATCGTTTCCGAGCGCTCGGATCGATGTGATGCTGTCGCCGTCCGGCGTTCGGATCGCGATACCGATCTGGCGAGCAGCCGCTCCGTCGTTGGTGGCTTGCTCGGTGACTTCGCCCACGACGAGTGTTACATCGGCGAGAGACATGTGCCGGTCCAGGAGATCCGCCGCATCATTTTCCACGTCGACAGGGGTCTGCTCTGCGCTCGAACGAATGAGGCCGCCCATAAAGGGTTGCATCGCCGCAAGACGAAAAGCAACAAGCCCACGGGTGCAGACTTCAAGACAATCGATGCTCCAGCTCTGCTCCGCGAGTGATTGTTCAACAAGCTCGTCAACCGTTTTCTCGTCGGCGGCGAACACCGTGTCGCCAAGCCGATCGCGAACGATGCGCTCGACATCGGCAATCATCGCAGCGGCCTCGTCGCCGGTGCCAGCCTTGGCAGTGATCCGTACCCGAACCTCGGGTCCCTTAATCAAGAAGGCCACAGAGGGATTTGTGCTTTCGTACAAGTCGTCGAGCTGTTCCGCGATTTGAGATTCTCCCAGGCCCCAACAGTGCAGAAGCCTGCTGGCGAGAACCGATGGTTCGCCGGACATTTCGCGGAGGCGTGGTCGAACGGATTGATCGACCATGGCGCGCATCTCAACAGGAACACCTGGCACAGCGAAGATCGGCGTGCCCTCGTGAACCGCGGCGATACCGAGCGCAACACCGTTGCTGTTCGGGAGCGGGTCGGAGCCCTCGGGGTAATCAGCCATCCGAAGCGCAGTGTCGGCAACCACTCCGCGCTGAGCAAGCCGGTCGCGAATGGCCTCGGCATGTTCAGCATCGGTGGAAAGGCCGACTCCCAAAACAACACAGATCGCATCGCGAGTTTGATCGTCTTGGGTGGGGCCGATTCCACCGGTGAGAATCACCGCATCGGCCCGACCGCTGGCGGTCCGAATCGTAGCGACGAGTCGGTCGAGGTTGTCACCAACCGTGACCTGATGATGCACATCAAATCCGTCCTCGGCCAGGCGGACACCGATGTCGGCAACGTTGGTATTGATGATCTCTCCGAGGAGAAGCTCCGTGCCTACCGCTATGACCTCGACGATCATGCGACGACCGGATTCGTGAGTGTCCCGATTCCCTCGATGTCGACCTCGACGACATCACCAGCCTGGAGAAACTTCGGCGGATCGAAGCCAATACCGACTCCGGCAGGCGTACCGGTAGCGATGACATCGCCAGGCTCAAACCGGACCGTGCGAGAAATCGTCTCGATGATCGTCGGGATGTCAAAGATCAGCAGATTGATCTGCGACTCTTGTCGAAGTTCGCCATTCACTCGAGTTCGCAACCAGGCGTCGGTAATATCGGAGATCTCATCCGCGGTCACAATAGCGGGGCCCATCGGGCCAAAGGTCGCGGCGCTCTTGCCCAAAAAGAACTGCACATGTTGCTGCTGAACTTCGCGGGCCGTGACATCGTTGATCACGGTGTAACCATAGACATGGTCGAATGCGTCGGCCTTCGAGATGTTCATCCCACCTTTGCCGATGATCACCGCCAACTCGCCTTCGTAGTCGCTCGTTCCGCTCGGATCAGAGGAAAGCTCGATCGCCTCGCCTTCGGCGATGATCGACGACAGCGCCTTGGTGAACACGATCGGGTGCTGCGGGATCGCGGTGGTTTCCGAGGCATCGAAGCCGCTCTTCGAAAACTCGAGAGCGTGGGCGTGATAGTTCTTTCCGATCGCCATGATGTTATTCGGTGGCCGGATTGGAGCGAGCAAGTCGGGATCTGACACCACCGGCGCGGCCTGGTCGTCGTGAACAACTTGTGCTGCAGCGATGCCCTTGTCGCCAAGCGCCACGAGCGCCGCCATGTCGGTCGGCAGCGTTGGATCGTGCGCGAGATCGACGACAGTCCCGTCCGGGCGAAGAGCGCCGATCCCGCTACCACTGGCGGTTTTGAACGTTACAAATTTCATGAGCTATTCCTTTGAGCATGTTGGATGAAGATCGGAGAGAAAAACATGTGATTCAGGGCATTTATAGCCCCGTTTTCTTATGCGTAGTACCGGTGGAAGTCCTAGAATATGAGGGTGCTTCTTACAGAAATTGACCATATTGCAATCGCAGTCCATGACCTCGATTCTGCGATCGAGTTTTACGAGTCTGCGCTCGGAGCGACGGTCGAACATCGAGAACGTGTCGAGCTCGACGGCGTCGACGAAGCAATGCTGAAAGTCGCCGAATCGTACATTCAGCTCATCACGGGCACGCGCGAAGATTCGCCGGTTTCCAAGTACCTCGCGAAACGCGGCGAGGGGCTGCATCACGTCGGCTATCGAGTTGACGATTGCGCGGAAGCGCTTGCGTCGATGGTCGCTGCGGGCGCCCGAGCGATCGACGAGCAGCCGAGGCCAGGATCGCGGGGATCGACGATCGCGTTCATTCACCCCAAGGGCGCTCACGGAACACTTATCGAATTGGTGCAGGAGTAAATCATGGCCAACATCACCTGGTCGTTCACCGACCGAATCGTTGTGATCACCGGATCCGCAATCGGCATGGGAGAGGGCGCGGTAGAGGCGTTCGCTGATGCCGGCGCCACCGTCTACGGACTCGACGTCGATATCGAACGCGGCAACGCTGTTGCCGAACGCACGGGCACAACGTTCGTCGAGTGCGACATCACCTCGTCGAAGGTAGTTCGCGAAACCTTCGACGCCATCGGAGCCGAGCACGGTCGAGTCGATGTGCTCATCAACAACGCCGGCGGTTTCTGGGAGCAGAACACCACCGAGTCTCTGTCGGAAGGCGAATGGGACCGCGTGATCGATCTCAACCTTAAAGCGGTCTTTCTTTGCGCTCAGAGCGCTATTCCTCTGCTGCGCAAGTCGAGCGCTGGGCGCATCATCAGCATCGCATCTCTTGCCGGCCAGACCGCGACTTTCCGTTCCTCGCCTCCCTACGCTGCCGCCAAAGCTGCGGTTCTTTCGCTGGCCCGAGTTCTCGCCTTCGAGCTCGCCGACGCGGGCATCACATCGAACGCCCTGTCTCCAAGCGCCGTCCTGACGGAGCGCATCAAGGTCGTCCGATCCGAGGAAGAGCGGGCCAAGGTACAAGCCACTATTCCGCTCGGGCGTTATGGCGAAGTCGATGATCTTGTCTCCTGGATGATGTTCCTCGCATCCGAAGAGGGCGGCTACATGACCGGCGAAACGCTCAACGTCAACGGTGGCCGATTCATGGTCTGACGTGCCTGCGCACGGACATTTCTGGCTCACACGCTTCGCTGCTCGACGATCGTGATCAGCGCTGCGAGGTCGTCGTCACCGAGACCGAGATCGCTCGTCGCCTCGACAATTTCGTGTGCGGCAGCGGCTAACTGCACAGGAGCGAGTTCATCGGCAGCGAGTCGAAGGTCTTTTCGCATCAGATCGACAGTGAACATAGGTGAGAAGTCACGCTCGGCGAGTGGCATTGCCTTGTAGTCGAGGAGGCGGGGTACGGCGCCAGCGCGAAGTAGATCGATGCATTGTGTGACCGAAAGTTCGGTCTTCTCGATCGAGACGATCGCCTCGGCGATTGCCACGAGGTGGGTGGTCAATAAACGATTGGTGATCAGTTTCAGCTCGAGGCCGGTTCCGCTTGCGCCCACGTGGGCGACCTCGCTTGCGAAAGTCTCAAGAACCGGGCGCGCCGTCTCGACCGCATCGCCCACTCCTCCGACCATGACGACCAACGACGCGGCTTCGGCGTGGATCGATGTGCCGCTGACGGGAGCGTCGAGGAAGAAAATGCCCGCCGACGCACAGTGCTCCGATATCGAGCGCGATCCAGCGATCGAGATCGTCGACATGTCGGCGCACACCGTGCCGGCCGAAAGTACCGACGCGAGGCCGGAATCGCCGAGAAATACCGTTTCCACGTGTTCGGTTGCGGGGAGAGATGTTCCGAGCACGTCTACATCGGCGAAGTCCGCAAGCCCAGATGACACGGAAAGTCCTGCGTCGGCTGCACGAACTCGGGCATCTTCGGAAACGTCGTAGACCAAGAGATCGTGGCCTGCTGCCGCGATGTGGTTCGCCATGGGGAATCCCATTCGCCCCAATCCAATAAACCCAACCCGCATGTCAATCTCCCCCGTCGAGTCTGATGACCCGTTTTGTTGCCGCAGCCTCGTCGATTGCGAGCGTGACCGAGAGCGTCGTTCGTGCCTCCGCCGCGGTTGTGAGGTGGCAAGGCCCGCCGACGCTGAGGTGATCGAGCCACGCACGGGTTTCATCGGCCACCCGACCGAACATCGTTCCGCCCGCCCACTCACCCGATGTTCTGCTGCCGAGGTACGCAAGGTTCAGCGTTTGGTCGACGTAGGCGTTGTCGTACCCCGAATCGGTATACATGACCTGGTCGCCGTGATCCTCGGTGATGAAGAGGACACCGTTCGTCCCCAAGAGCTCAAAACGAGTCGACATACCGTTCGTTGGATATCCCGCTGGCAGGGAGTAGCTGGTCGCGAGATCGAAGATCGCGCCATCGTCGTAGGTGACGACGGCGAAGGTGAGATCGTCGACGTCGTGCCCGCGGGAGCGAAGGATCGAGCCGTTCGAGCGAGCGCTGACTTCCACCGGTCGCGCATGCGGGTGATACCACCCGATCACATCAACGATGTAGGTGAGAATGTCCATGACCGGCGTGGCTGTTGGAGACCGACTCAGAATTGCTTCTGCGACAGCGAGCGTGTCGTAGGTGCGAGCCAGACCACCGATGAGCTGACCGATCTGTTTTTGGTCGAGTTGTTCCTTTGCCACGGCGTACCGTTGGGCGTACCGCATCGAGTATCCGACGCGTAGATCCACTCCATATTCAGTGGCGGCCGAAATGACAGCATCCGCGTCGGCGAGCGTGAGCGTGATCGGTTTTTCGACCAGTGTCGGCTTCCCGAACGGCAGAGTGGCGAGCAGCGGCTCGGTGTGCGCCACCTCTTGGGTCGAGATAACGACCGCGTCGACATCGGAGAGCCCAACGGTCGATCGAACATCGGTCGACCACGTGTCAGCGCCGACCTCCTCGGCAAGTGCTCGTGCCGCAGCTCCATCGATGTCGACGATCGCGAGGAAGGAAACCCCCGCGTGCTGCTTCGCTAGGCGCGCCCGATGCCGGCCGATCTTCCCGGCACCGACGATGGCAAGTCCAATCGTCATGGCGAAACAACCTCACGCGATGTACCGCCCCCAAAGTGCGATGACTTCATGAGCCGCTGGGTGTCGAAAAGGCCGAGCGCCGCAGTCACGGGCAAGGGAACCCGAACAGGGCTGCCATCAAGGCGGGCATGTGTGGTCGGCTCACCGCGCAAAATCCGATCGTCCCATTCGGGCCAATCCAATGGTTGATGTTGCGCCATGATCGGCCACGCATCGGCAGCGGCGTACCCCTGGAGCAGAAGACGTCGCTGGGCATCGCTCCGATTTGGACCGCTGCCATGGAGCAGTCGCACGTGATGAATCGAAATGTCGCCGGGCTCGAGCACGAGCGACTCGGTCTCCTCGGCATCGACGCTGCCCGGTCGTACCGCGCCGACGAACACGCCATCCTCGGTGTGGTCGAGCGCCGGTCCTGCGTGTGTCGCTGGAAGTACCTGCAAACAGCCGTTCTCGATCGTCGAAGGATCGATGGCGATACCGATCTCAAGGAGGTCGCAATTCGTGTGCGGATAGTAACCCCAGTCCGTGTGCCATTCGACGTGGCCAGAACCGCTCGGCTGCTTCGCATTCAGCTTCGTGTGATGCCAACGAATGTTCGGGCCGATGAGTTGCTCGACCATGTCGAGCAACACCGGGGAGCGGAGCTGCCCGGCGAAGACATCGTGGTTCAGGTGTGGACTCTTGATCCGACGAATTCGTTGCTCGCCCGACGCTCGGCTCGCAATATCATCGAGCTCGATCACCGGCGAGCTCACATCGAGCAATTGCGCCTGCGCTTCGAAGTGTTCGGCCGCCGTGCGAAGGTCGTCGACCTCTTGAGGAGTTACTATGCCGCGCACCACGAGCGATCCGTCTCGTTCGTAGGTCTGAATTTCTTCCCTGGAGAGGACCATGTCGTCGCCTCAATTTCCCGGACTGAAGAGCCCGACCCGGAGCGAATTTCTCATCAGCTGATGTTGTCCACGTCGATCCCGAGACCCGGCCCAGTCGGCAGCTGGTAGTGGCCATTCTCGATCGCGAGCGGCTTTGTCGTCACATCGCCGCTAAGCCCTTGATTGCCCGGGCTACATCCAAAGTCGATGGCCCGCATGGCCGCAGCGCAATGGATGTTCGCTGCAGCTGCGACGCTCGATTCGGCGATCTTTCCCGCAAGGTTGATCGAGAGTCCGAGCGACTCGCACAGGTTTGCGCCACGCATGACGCCGGTTATTCCTCCGAGCTTCACGAGCTTGAGGCTCACGCCCGCAACACCGGTGCGCCAGAACGAGGCGATGTCGCTGAACGAATGCACGCTTTGATCAGCACAGATCGGGATTGGTGAGGCGTGCGTAACCCGAAGCATCGCCGCGAGATCGCCTTGGGCAATCGGCTGTTCGATGAACCGCACGTCATGGCCGTCGAGCGCCTGCAAGAAACGAATTGCCTCAGGTTCAGACCAGCCCTGGTTTGCGTCGCCGCACACGATGGCGTCGGGCGGGAGTTCGTCGCGCATCCCGAGCACGGTCGACAGCTCGTCGGCGATGTCGCCGATGCCCAGCTTGACCTTGAACCACCGGTAGCCGGCGTCGTACTTGGTTCGTGCCGCAGCAATGTCGTCGGCCGGCACACCACTTCCCACCAT
Organism: Verrucomicrobiales bacterium; assembly: GCA_047638715.1. Taxonomy (GTDB): domain Bacteria; phylum Actinomycetota; class Acidimicrobiia; order Acidimicrobiales; family SHLQ01; genus SHLQ01. Next base: position 12,258 of record JBLIMK010000039.1, on the reverse strand, counting down.
CGTCAGTGCCGGGATCTCGCGTCGGGTGATACCGCCGAGTAGTTCCGCGACGGGGACGTCGAGCACCTTGCCAGCAATGTCGTAGAGCGCAATGTCGATAGCACCGGCAGCGGTTTCGTTGGCGTACATCATCTTCGACATGTCCGCCCACAACGCCGTGCGGCGCATTGGGTCTTTGCCGATGAGCCGCTCGCCCATGAACTCGATTGCGGCTTGAATACTCTGCTGCGTTTCGCCGGTCAGATCGGTTGCTTCGACGCCCTCGCCCCACCCAACGATGCCATCATCGGTCGTGACCTTAACGAGTACGTTGTCCGACTGATAGACCGTGATGTGCGACATCACGATCGGTTTCGTCAGCGGAACTCGGACGGGAATGGCTTCGACACTCGCGATCTTCATGGCGCTCCAGTGAGTTTTGGTGACCATACGGTCGTGCGTGACCAGGCAGACACGTCTGATATAATGTCAGATCTTCTGGAGACACCAGAACTTCGGGGGAGTTAATTCAATGGGACAGCTGCTCGACTTTGCAGGCCAGGACGTCGTTTCACGCGGCGATGGCATCGAAACCGTGCGATTTTCGGACCCGCCGCTACCCGGACAATCGTTCATCATGGGTATTACGTCGTTCCCTCCTGGAGCGGCGCTCGAACGACACAGTCACAACACGATCGAACAGGTGACGATTCTCGAAGGCACTGGAATCGTCGAGATCGACGGCGAAGAACATCGTCTCTCTCAGTACGACTGCACCCAAGTCCCCGCGAACGAACCACATCGGTTCGAGAACGATGGTGACAGCGTTATGCGAATTCTCTGGGTATACGGATCGACCGATGTGACGCGCACGTTTACCGCGACCGGCGAAACCGTCTCGAACTACGGTTCCCCTACCCTCTCGTGACCCAAGATCGATTCCCAACCGAACAACTCGAGGACTTCGCTGCCGCGGCCCTCCGCGCTGTCGACGTTCTACCCGAGCAGGCAGCGGTCACTGCTAAGCGACTCGTAGAAGCCGACGCCCGAGGTCGGACCGGGCACGGGCTCATCCGGCTCGGGCCCTACATCGAGCGGATCGAAGCTGGCGGTGTCAACCTGAGCCCCAACATCGAAGTCCTGCACGAGACGCCGACGAGCGCACTGATCGACGGAGACAACGGACTTGGGCAAGTCGTGATGACCCAAGCCACCGAGATCGCGATCGAAAAAGCCAAAGCAACGGGACTTGCCTGGGTCGGCACCGTGCATTCAAACCATGCCGGCGCCGCAGGGCTCTACCCGATGCTCGCAGCCGAACAAGGAATGATCGCGATGTATTTCGCGGTCGCGAACGCCAATGGCATGCCCCCATGGGGAGGCACCGATCCGCTCCTCGGCACAAACCCCATCGCCATCGCGATCCCGGCCAAGGATTCCGCTCCATTCCTGCTCGACATCGCCACGACGCAGACGAGCCACGGAAGCATCAAAGTCGCCGCACAAAACGGCGAACAGATGCCGGTCGGCTGGGTTGTCGATATGGACGGCGAGCCAATCACCGATCCGAAGCGTGCTCACGAAGGCACGCTCGTGCCGATCGGCGGTTACAAAGGCTCGGGCCTCAACATGGCGATCGGCCTGCTGGCAGGCGCGATGAACGGCGCTGCATTCCTCAGCTCGGTCATCGACCACCGCGTCGAGCTCTCCACGCCAACCAACACCGGTCAGGCGATCTTCATCATGAGAGCGGACCTCTTCCAACCAGCGGACGCTGCCCTCGCCACGATGGCCGCACACCTCGATGAACTTCGCAGCTCACGTACCCAAGATGGACGGCCTGTGCGATTGCCCGGCGACACCGCCGCTGCGATGGAACAAGAGAGTGCCGAACTCGGCGTCGCTGTCTCCGCCGTGCTCGTCAGCACCCTGAACACACTCGCGTCGCGACTCGAAATCAACCAGCTCGACAGCTAGCCGATCCCACAAACGACAAAGAAGGAAGTTCGCAGATGCGTGCCGTAGTACTCGTAGAGCCAGGGCGTACGGAAGTTCAAGACGTCGTGGTACCCGAAGCAGAAAGTGTCGGGAATGCACTCGTCCGCGTGCAGACAGCTGGCCTGTGCGGCACCGATTCCAGCATCGTCGCTGGCAAGATTCCTGCCGAACTTCCGCGGATCATGGGTCATGAAGCGGTTGGTACGCTCGAAATACCAGGACGCCTGGGTTCTATCGCAACAGGTCAGAGAGTGCTCATCGATCCTGCGATCTCATGCGAAATCTGTGATCTCTGCCGGCGCGGCTATCCCAACATCTGTCGAAACGGTGGACTCCTCGGACGCGATTTCGACGGCGTCTTCGCCGAGTACGTGTCCATCGACGAGAAGCAACTTCTCGTGGTTCCTGATTCGATCGGATCCAATGAAGCCGGAATCCTCCAGGTCTTGGGGACCTGCGTCCACGCGACGTCGACAGCGTCGGTACGTCCGGGCGACATCGCCGTCGTGCTCGGCCTTGGCGTCGGTGGTCAACTCATCGCCCAACTCCTCACCAAACAAGGAGCCACGGTTATTGGCGTGACACGATCGGAATGGAAGCGCGACCTGGCCATGGAGCTGGGGATTCACGCAGCTGTTCCACCCAACGAGGTCGCCGAGCTCGTCGACACGATCACGAGTGGACGCGGCGCCAACCTCGTGGTCGAAGCTGTCGGCACCGAGGCAACGTTCGCTCAGGCGATCGAGCTCGCGGGTGCCGCTGCGACGGTCGTCTTGTTCGGTACGGCGACTGGCGGCAACGAAGGGCTCCCCTACTACCAGCTGTATTTCAAAGAGCTCACGATCATGAACCCGCGGGCGGCCACCAAGGCCGACTACGAACGGGCCATCGAGCTCGTTGCCGCAGGCACGATCAACGGCGCGCCAATCGTGTCGGCTAGCTTTGGCTTGTCGGACGCCCAAGGCGCGTTCGACGCTGTGAAAGAGTCCACCACACTCAAAGTGCTGATCGACGCGAGCTAGCTCCGAGCGCGGACCTCGTCGAGATCGACGATCGCGCCACGTGCGGCACTCTCGACGACGGCTTCAAGGATCGCGATTACCTCGGTCGCTTCTGCTCCACCTGTCTCTGGCGCCGAGCCCGAACGGAGATTGGCAGCAAATTCTTCGAGTTCGTCCTTCACCGTGTCGAGAATCTCGATCTCCTGCTGCGTCGTATGTTTCTCACCCGACTGCTGAACCGAGAATTGCGCGCCATCCCACTCGTTCATCGCCGCGGCCTTAGTTCCCCATACCGAAACTTTTGCGATATCGGGAATGACCAACGACGTTGCGAGATAGGCAAGCGCACCATTGTCGAACTCGATATTGGCGGTCGTGACATCGTCCAATTTGGCGACAGCGAGCGTTTGGCGGCTAAACGCTGACACGCGGCTCGCTCGTCCGAGCAAGTACACGAGCGTGTCGGCCATATGGACTCCAAGGCCGGTCATTCCGCCAGCCGGGCTTTCCGCTGGCTCTCCCCGCCAGCCGCCGCGGGGAGTCAAACCCTTGGGGTGGGAGAGATTGGCTTCGGCGTAATGGATCATGCCGAGCTCGTCGTCATCGATCATCTGCTTCAGACGCCTATTGGCTGGTTGGCGTCGACGATTGTGACCGACCTGAAGCACTACACCTGCAGCTGCAGCTGCCTCGGTGGCACGTTTTCCTTCAGCGACAGTGAGAGTGAACGGCTTGTCGCAAAATATGTGTTTGCCGGCAGCCGCGGCCTGCACAACCAGATCGGCATGGGTCGAGTGTGGTGTGGCTATGAGCACGCCTTCAACGTCAGGGTCGGCCAGGATCTCCTCGTAGGAGCCCGCAGGACGAGCTCCGTGCGTCTCACCAAATGCCTGCCTGGCGTCCTCCGAACGGGCGAAACATCGCACGACGTCCGCGCCTCCAGCGGCTGCCTTTTCCGCGAGGACACCTCCCCACCAGCCAAGTCCAATCGATGCCAGTCGTACCGGTTCCATAGTCATTTCTCCTTTGTGTTCGTTCAGTTCGAGTCGAGTGGAAGGGTGATTATCGAGCTGCTCGCCGCGGCGCGTTCGATGGCGAGCGTGATTTCGAGGGTGTGCCGTGCGGTCTCGGGAAGAGCGAGGTTGCACGGGGTGCCCATAGAGAGATGATCGAGCCACGACCTCGTCTCGGCGGCGAGCGGACCAATGAATTCACCCAGCGCCCAGTCGCCAGGAGTTCCGCTCGACAAGAAGACGGCATTCACCTCATGATCTGGCAGGTACACGTGCGGAATTCCCTTGTTGGAATACATGACCTGATCGGTGTGGTCGTCGTCGATGAGGACGACACCGTCCGAACCAATGAGTTCGACACGAGCTGCATGGCCGAGCGCTGGATACTTCTCGGGCAGCGCGTAACAGACCCCGAGGCTCAACGCCGCGCCGCTGTCGTAGCGCAGCATCGCCCACGTGAGATCGTCGGTTTGGTGCCCGGCCTCCTCCAACACTCCCCGCTGTCCGATCGCGCTTACCTCGACGACGCGTTGTCCCTCGAAGAACCAGTTCATGAGATCGACGTAGTACGTGAGCGCGTCAACCACCGGCGTGGCATCGGGGTTCCGGCCCAACATCGCGAGCGCCTGCGACCGCGAGTTGTATACCCGCGCCGTCGCCCCGAGAAGTCGTCCAAGACGGTCTTGCACGATCTGCTCTTTTGCGACGTGGTAACGCTTTCGAAAGCGCCTGCTATACCCAACTCGGAGCTGGCCAGTGCTCTCGGCTGCGGCTTCGAGAATCGCATCGGCGTCGCCGAGGGTCAGTGCGATCGGCTTTTCGACCAGCACGTCCTTGCCGAGTCGCAGCGCTTCGATGACCGGTGCCCTGTGCTCACCTTCGCTCGTCGCGACGACCACAGCAGTGACCGAGGGGTGGCCGATGATCTCGGTATTGCTCGTCGAGCAGAGGTCGGCGTCAACCGACTCGGCGAGCTTTTTCGCAGCTTCCTCGTTCGCATCGGCGACGGCAATAAACGACACAGCCGGATGCTGTGCGGCCAGCCGAGCTCGGAACGAGCCAATCCGGCCAGATCCAACGACCGCAAGACCAACCTCGCGTCGATTCTTGCGCGCCTCTGCTGCTCTGTTGGTCACCCGGTCAACCCCCTTTGATCAAGATGCTACATAATGTCAGATGTGTGGTTGCGGCGACTTGTTGGATCTCCAATTCCCTTGATGGTCGCGCTGAACGTTGTTGGGGTGAACCTGATCACGCCGGTGCTGCCTTCATACGCCAACCATTTCGATGTCGGGATCGCGGCCGCATCGTTTCTGATCACCGTTTTCGCTATCGCCCGGATGTCCGCCCGGCTACCAGCAGGTTCGCTGGCCGATCGATTCGGTTCGCGGATCGTCTGCATGGGTGGAGCCTCGGTCCAAGCATTCGGTGCCCTCCTCGCTACCGTCGCCCCCGGCCTCGCGGTCCTCCTCATCGCAAGAGCGATTCAGGGAGTCGGCTCAGCGCTGTTTGGGACATCGGCAAACCGGTACCTGCTGGTCGTCACAGACAAAGCTGAACTCGGTCGGGCCATCGCCAGCTTCCAAGGCGGAATCGTGCTCGGCGGAACCATCGGTCCTCTCATTGGGGGCGTCGTCGCCCAGCAATTCGGAATCTTTGCGCCGTTCTATGTTCAAGCGGGGCTCGCGATCGCCTTGCTCATCGTCAGCGGGTTCGTCATCGACCGACACGAGGGACCTGAGGGTGTCGTCGGCTCGGACAAAGCAGCACGACCTACGCTCCGACAGATCTTGGCCATCCCGGGTTTTCAAGTCGTGATGTTCGGGGGCTTCAGCGTCTTCTTCGTCCGTGCCGGCGGGATCAACGTGGTCGTACCTGCGTTTGGTGACAGCATTCTCTCAATGTCGCCAGCAGCGATCGGCGCCGTGATCTCGCTGGGGTCGGTCGTGTCACTCGTCGTCATGCCGCTGGCCGGTCGGCTCGCCGACAGCCGCAGCCGCTGGGAGGTCGCGGTCGGCGGAGCGCTGATGACCGCCATCACGGTTGCGCTGTTTGGCGTGGTCGAGAACGAGATTCAGTTCTTCGCGATCGCCGCACTGAGCGGCATCGGAATCGGATTTGTCGCGGTGGCGTTGCCTACCATGATCGGTGATCTGGCGCCTCCCGGAACCGAAGGACGCGCATCGGGCGTCTACCGAATGGCAAACGACATGGGCTGGATCTTCGGACCCATCACGCTCGCCCTCCTGGCAGATCAATCGAGATATGGGCTCGCCTTTCTCGTCGCCGGCGTACCGTTGCTACTCGCTGCGGCCGTGCTCAGCCGCTCACGCAGCAGTTGAGTCCCCGTCAGGTGTAAACGAGAGTCTCGGGGAAGGAGTGGCGTTCTGTCCAAGTGCGGTGCGTGCCTCGTCGAGCGCCAACCCAGAGACTGGCGTCGAGGAACAAGCCGCGGCGAAGAGCGAGCACCACCACGGTCATTACCTTTGCCGATGCGAACCTCATGTGTTGAAAAGGCCGCACCGTGGTCGCTACATTCCCGAGATGTCGTCCTGTACTCCGTCGCGGCGTGCGACGCGGGCAGCGACGATGCGTCGAACAGCGTCGAGGCGTTCGGGTGGGACCAGCTCGGCCACCCGACCCTCGTCGTCAAGAATTCGGATCAGATCGTCGAACGCAGCAGGCATCACGTACGGATGTCCAAAGAACGCCGTCGTGTGAAAGATCACCTCGAGGAGTTCGCGTGGCTCGGCGCCCGAGCGCAAGGCAGCACGCATATGGCGTCGCGATTGATGGGTCTCACCCAACGACAGCGTGGCCCCGACGACGCAGAGCAGCCTGGTCCGATCATCGAGTACCCCGCGGCCGTACATGCCCTCGTAGACAGCGTCCTCCCAGGTTTGGAGAAAGTCGCCATCGAGCGCATCGAGAACGTCGAGCATGTTGATGTGATGGCCGGGACGAAGACGGAGTCCGTTGGAAATTCCGTGCCAGCCGTAACGTTCGATCAACGCGTCGAGCCGAGGATCGGCAGCGTCCGCATCGGACCAGTTGCTGCGCTCCTCCTCGAGCGAGCGCGAGGTGCTGTCAACAATTCGTTCGCTCAGATCAGGCAGTGGTTCGCCGCGGCGCTCTAGTACTCGCTCGAACGCCTCACACGCTTGGGCCACGACCCATGGGCCCGTGTACACGTAGGCCTGCAACATCACCTCGAGTAGTTCGCCCGAGTCGACGCCAAATGTGAGCGCCGCTTCGAGGTTCTCCTCGAGTGGCTCGGTCTGGCGAGTGACCGTGTACTGACACGTGAGCACCAGGAAGCGCGTGCGCTCATCGAGTTGGGTTCGAGCCAATAGGCGCTCCACGTGCGTTCGCCAGTTCTGTGCAAAGCCACGGTCGACCCGCTCGAACAACTCACCGAGTCGGCTCGCCGAGGTCGGGAGAAAAGTCTCCACGTTCGAATTCACTACAGCCCCAAGAGCGAGGCGGCGGTGTCGCCGAGCACAGCGGCTCGCTCGTCATCGCTGAGGTCGCTGCCGTTAAGCCACCCCACCGGGTCGACCTGGCCCATGTCGGCCGGGAAGTCGGTTCCGAGCATGACCTTGTCGATACCGACGACCTCGATCAGACGACGCAGCATTCCGTAGTCGTAGACGAGCGTGTCGTACCACATGCGACTCAGATACTCCGACGGGAACATCGAGATGTTCTCTCGAGCTTCTCGCCGGACCTCGTAACCGTGATCGAACCGCGGTGCGCCGCAGCACGCATAACCGCCGCCATGGGCAAACAGCGTCTTCAGATTGGGCAGCTTGTCGAGGATGCCGCCGTGCACGATCGAGGCGATTGCGATTGTCGTTTCGGTCGGGTTCGCGATGGAATTGTGTAAGTGATATCTCGGGAGATGTTTCTCGAGGCGCCGATCCGACGGGTGGAAGAACATCAACGCACCGAGCTCTTGGGCTGCTTCGAGCACCGGAAACAAGTGCGGCTCATCCCAGTTGGCACCGTCGACGTGCGTGCCGACGCAGGCGCCGATCATGCCGTCGATGGCCATGACCCGTTCGAGCTCCGCGATCGCGCGGTCCGGATCTTGCATCGGCAACGCGCCGTAGCCGCCGAATCGTGTGGGCCACTGCTCGATGAACCCTGCGATCTCGTCGTTGACCGCGACCGATGCAGCTGCGCCGTCGTCCGCACCGATGTAATGACGAAAGAAGATCGGGTTGAGCGACAGCAATTGCATGTCGACGCCATCTTCATCCATACGCTCGATCCGACGCTCCATCGACTCGTAGTGCGCTTTGCCGCCCATACCTTCGCGCCGTTCGCCAGTGATGATGACGGGCCGGCCCATGTCATCGTCTTCGATACTCGACCCAAACCACTCTCCCCCGGATTCGGCAGCAGCGATCGCTGATCGGGGCAAAAGGTGTGCGTGTACGTCGATGACGCGAGTCATTTCGGGGCCTCCAAAGAACCGTCGTCGGCGACGGTCCAACCAACAGATTCGAGTTCTTCGATCGCCTCGAGCATGCAGGTCACGCCATAGGTGATAACTCGGGCCCCAGCCGGGTTGACGGCGACCATGAGGGCCTCAGCGATCTCTTCGGGGTGAGCACCGAGCGTCAACGCCTTTCGGATGTGCGCTGTCAGGTGCGGCTGGTTGTGCGGATTCGAGCCGAGGACGGCCAGCGCCACGATGTGGAACAGCTCGTGTCCCTTCTCATCGAATCGATTCGGCCGCTTCCGGATGATCTCGTCGAGCTGAAGCATGGTCTCGACGTATTCGGGGAACCGTTCAGCGATCCATCCATGGGCTGGATATGTCTTGCCGCGCCGCGCTGCGAACTCTTCTGCCAACGAGGTCATGACGGGTCCTCTCCAAATTTCTGGTCTCGGTGTTCAGGCCGGTCAGAGATTCGGTAGCCGACCTCTGGAGGGACGTACTCGCCGCGTTCGGTCAGTACGTCCACGAGTGAGCGCAAACCATGGATCAAGGTTCGCGAACCTGACGGTGTCCAGGCGACCAGGATCGCGTCGATGAGTTCCGTCGTGGTCGCACCGGCGTCGAGGGCCTTGTGCATGTGGTTCTTCGCAACGGTGCTTTCACCAAGCACCGAGGCCGTTGTCGCATACACGAGCTCTCGGTACTTGAGTTCGAGCCCATTTGGGCGGTCGGTGTTGACCTGCGTCCACGTGGCATCGAACGATCGAAGGAAATCCGGGGCCTCGCTTGCGAGAAGAACCTGCCACTCGAATAAGTAGCCGCGTTTTGCGTACATTTCGTCGAGCAATTCTTGATCGGTCATAACCACACCTTCGAGCTAAGCGAGCAAGCCTGTGAGATTCTCCGACAGGATCTTCCACTGGGCTTCGTCGGTGAGCGTTGGGTGCGAACGGATGAAGTCGACCGGCCGCGGTTCGCCCATGTCGGCCGGATAGTCGCTGCCAAGAACAACCTGGCCGATCCCCGCGAGGTCGATCACCTGATCGAGAGTTCGATGTCCATGCACCAACGAATCGAAGTAGAGGTCACCCAAGTAGTCCGATGGAAGCTTCGCGATGCCCTGCGCCTCGGCGCGGATCGAATGACCGTGATCCATCCGCGCTATGCCGAGACAGCCATAGCCGCCGCCATGGGCGAAGACGAGTTTGAGATCGGGCAGCCGGTCGAGCACTCCACCAAAGATGAGACTCCCGATCGAGATCGTCGTCTCGAGCGGATTCCCAATGAGGTTCTTCAGGTGGTAGTTCTGCAGAAACGACTGGGCTCGGCCCCGCGTCGGATGAACGAAGAGCATCACGCCGAGATCGTTGGCCGCCTGGAGAACCGGGAACAGCTCGGGAGCGTCCCAGTCGGTTCCGTCGACGTGCGTGCCCACGATTGCCCCATCGAAGCCATGTTCACGGACGCACCGTTCGAGCTCGGCGACCGAGGCCTGCGGATCCTGGAGAGGTAAGAACGCAAGGCCCCGGTACCGATCCGGATGTTCAGAGATCACATCCGCGATATCGTCATTGGTTTCAACTGCAAGTTTCAAAGCATCGGCTGCGGGCGTCGTGTACCAGATCATGCTGGGACTGAGCGACAACATGTGCACATCGACCCCGACGCCGTCCATCGAGAGGACGCGTTCGGCTGGCGTTTCGAGCGGCGTTGGCCACGGCATCGCGAAGGGAGGTTTACCTCCGACCGAACTCGTGATCTTGCCTCGCTCGTCCCGACCGAACTCAATGCCGTAATGCGACCCTCCGGCTGCTGCATTGTGGGCGAGCCGCGCCGGAACGATATGGGTGTGTACGTCGATGATCTGACCGTTCACTGTGTACGAACTCCCCCTACATTTCTCGCCACTACTTGCCGCCACCAGATGTCAATCCGGCCACCACAAACTTCTCGACTCGCGAATAGATGAGGATGAACGGAAGGACCGTGAGGATGGCGAATGCTGCCTCGGCCGGGAAGTTCGAGATTCCCTCGCTCTGACCCATCTTGAACAGCGCAAATGGCAGGGTGCGAGTATCGGGCGTCGTCGTCAGGACGAGAACGAGGGTGAACTCGTTCCAGGCCTCGCGGAACGCGAGCACCCCGACCGTGATGAGTGCAGGCGCTGCGAGTGGCATCACGATGTAACGAATTCGCTGCCAGAGGCTCGCTCCGTCGACCGCAGCAGCCTCTTCGATCTCTCGAGGGATTCCTTGAAAGAAGCCGACCATGAGCCACACAGCGAGCGGAGCCAACGTTCCGGCGTAGACGAAGATCAGCGTGATGCGCTTGTCGAGTAGGCCCGTAGACACCGCGAGACGGTAGATCGGAACGAGCACACCAATGCTCGGCACGAGTCTTGGAAGCAGGGTGAACAACAGGAGGAAATGTCGGCCACGGAAGTTGAATCGGGCAAAGGCGTAGGCCGCCGGAAGGCTAATGATGATCGTGACGATCGTCGTGCCAATCCCAACGATCACACTGTTCAAGAACGCAGATCGAAAGGTCTCATCGCCGAGAACTTCGGTGTACGCAGCGGCGCTCGGGTCATTGGGAATCAGGCCCAGATCGGAGAAGGTCTCGACCCGGCTCTTGAACGAGACCGACAGCGTGACGAGGAATGGGATGAACGTCCATAACGCCAAGAGGAGTAACGGGATCCCAGAAAGTACCCTGCGTATCTTGACGGACAGCGGTGGTTTCGGTTTCGAACCAAGGTTGTTCGTCGACGAGAGTTTTGAGTTGGTCGTTGGAGCGGCCATCAGCTCTGAATCTCGAATCGCTTAGCAATACGGACGTAGGTAAGTGTCAGGAGGGCATTCAGGACGAGAATGACCGTTGCGAGGGCGAGAGCCTCGTTGAACTTGAGTGCCCGGAACGCCACGTTGTACATCTCCATTGCCATCGTGGTCGTCGAGCTGAGTGGGCCACCGCCGGTCAGCGCGAGGACGACCCCAAGACCGGTGAGCGTGGAGTAGCTAAGCCAGACCGTGGTGATCACGATCTGGGGAGCAAGCAATGGAATCGTGATATGGCGAGCGCGCTCCCAAGGGCTCGCACCGTCGACGAGGGCGGCGTCGAAGTACGACGTGTCGATCGTCATCAAACCTCCCAGCAGAAGCAGAATGGTCAGAGGCAGATCCGTCCAGACCTGTGTGAGGATCACGACGATCATCGCGGTCTTGGTGTCGGCTAACCACAGCGGCCCGTCGATGCCGAACCAGGCCAGAAAGCTGTTGATTATGCCCAGATCCGCCTCAAACATCAGCCGAAACATGACGGCCGCAGCGACATTGGAGATCAGATAAGGCGCCAATGTGGCTGCTCGCATCCAACGGAACCGCCCCACCGCCCGATAGAGGGCAAAGGCGAAGAAGAGCCCGAGCGTGAGCCCAACGGCGACATTTCCCATCACAAAAATTGCAGTGCGCCACAGCGAAGACCAAAAGTCTCGATCGTTGAACAGGTCTACGTAGTTCTCGAAACCAACCCATTCCTCGTCGAGTCCGAGTTCAGGAGCCCGAAAGAGGCTTTGGTAAATTCCGGCCAACACCGGGTAAGCGAGGATCGCACTCACCGTAAGCACGGCGGGGAATGAGAAGAGATACGGCAAGGCCTTGTTCTGGCCAATGAGGCCCGGCTGGCTTCTTGCCTCGGTCGCGGTATTCGTCGACTTCTTTCGCCGCTTCTTCTCCGGCGGTGCTGCTACAGCTGTCACTCGATCACTCCGGCGTCGTTCCCCTCGTCTTCGCCTGTATTGCTGCTAAGAGTCGCGGGGCGG
>JBLIMK010000038.1:0-30823 GCA_047638715.1 Verrucomicrobiales bacterium | reverse complement strand
TCGAACTCCTCGTTCGCGATTTTCGTCGCCGGCGCGCCATGGATCTCGACACGGCAGCACAACGTCTCACCATCTCACTCCTGTTTCCTCTCGTGGTCTGCATTTTGCCTGCATTCGTATTGCTGGCCGTGGTCCCGCTCCTGCTGAGCGCGCTCGCTGGACTTCCCGTATGACCACCTAGTTCTCGCTGTCTCACTCCGGTGATCGACAGCCTTCTCGGCCGGAAGGGCCCACTTAACAAACGCGAGAAAGACGGAAAGCATCATGTTGCATCAGCACGGAAATATCGGAATGGGAATCATCGAAAGCTGCCAATGGATCGACGGTCGATCAAAGCAGATGAAGAGTGACCGAGGTCAATCGACTGCGGAATATGCGTTGTTACTCCTCGGCGCGGCGACGATCGCTCTGATCGTGGTCACCTGGGCGACGAGTACGGGCAAGATCGCCGAATTGTTCGACGCTGTCATCGACTCGATTATCGGGAACGTCTGATGCGTCGCAGCGGTGAGAGCCGGGGCGAGGACCGGGGCCAGGTCACGGTCGAGTTCGCCCTGGTCCTCCCGCTGCTCGTGTTGTGTATCGCTGGCCTTATTTGGGTTGGCAATGTCGTGGCTCTTCAGGTGCGCCTCGAACACGCAGCGCGAGAGGGAGCGAGGGCAGCGGCGGTCGAGCCAGAACGTGCTTTGACAGTTGCGTCGGCGGCGGTTGGACGCAGTCTTGGTGACGCCGTCGTTTCCGTCGCGGTCGATGCGGAGTTCGTGGTCGTCGACGTCGAGTCGACGGCGAGGGGCTTGCCGCTGGTCGGAATTGGCGAGCGGACGTTGCATGCTCAAGTTCATATGCGACGTGAAGACATCAATGAATGAGCCCTGCGGTGCACGAACGGAGCTCGGAGGGTCGTTCGGCCCTATCGACAATTGGCTAGGTGTCGATTGTTCAACGATGGTTTCGCGTCCGATTCTTCCCGACATAAACCAGCGATTGCTGCGCCAGCCCTTCGTCGCGATCCTGGCGACCCTCGCCTTACTCGCGTCCGCGTGCACGGGTTCGGGGAGTGGCGCAACATCATCCACGACGCCTTCCAGGTCAGAACCGGACTCGACCAACGTGCCGGTCACCGCCGAACCGCTTCCCGACATTCCCAGCGAACCTGGAGAACCTCTTGGCGTTATCGTCGTCAGCACTGCCGATGGATCGGTCGAACTCGCCTGGGAAGAGTCTCGTGACGCCACGGTGACCTCTTATGAAATAGTGCGAGTGTCGCCGGGCGGTCGCACGGAGCGATTCGACGTCGAGTCTCCCGCGTTCGTCGACAGCGGACTCGAAGACGGCGACGTTTACACCTATCAAATCGTCGCTGTCGGAGAAAGCGGACGGAGCGAGGGGAGTGTCGCCGTGACCGCCAAGGTCGGGGTCGACTCCAACGCTCCGAAGGCGCCAGGTCGCCCAAGTGCGGTCGAGTCCGCAGCCGGCGTCACGATCGAGTGGTCTGGCGTCACCGACTTGTCTGGGATTGCCAACTACATCGTCACGCGCACTATCGGTGGCGTCCCAACCGACTTTGATGTAGGCAGCGAGTCGTCGTTCACCGACGACGTCGACGCTGGCCTCGTCGCGACCTACTCGGTTCGTGCGGTCGACACCGCAGGGAACGAATCCGAGCGCAGCAGAAACACCACGGTTCTCACCGGTACAGCGGCGGATCGTGTTGTGGTCGTCGTATCTGCAGAGGCTGCGCCGGAGAACACTCCTGCGACCGAACGCCTCCAGCGGAGTCTTCTCGAAGCCGGCTTCGTCACAGCCTGGTTCGAAGATGACATCTTCGATTCGAATATCACCAGCGAAGAAGATGTTGTCCTACTCCTCGGCGACGTGCAAGGCCCGGGATTCGACTGGAACGTGTTCGCAACCAACGCGACCGTGATCGGCATGAAGTCTCTGTTCTTCGAGGCGAGCGGCATCACCGCGAACGCACCAAAGCTCGATCGGTTGGCCCAGTTGGACTACGTCCCACCCGCCGGGTTGCCACGAGAGGTTGTTCTCACCACGACTCCCGAGCCGCGTCCGGTCGTGTACATCCCGCTAAACGAACAGCTGCCATCGCTGCAGACCTGGGCTCGTCCCGTCTGGTCCGACGACATCGCCGTTGCGGGGCTCATACCCGCCGATGGCGAACTCGCGAATGAGAAGCTCGCCCCGGGGTGCCGTGCCTTTTACCCGGGCAACCCGTCGAGCCTCGCAGAGCAGACGGACGCCGGTTGGGAACTCCTCGTCGAGTTCATCGACGGCATCGCCAAAGCTTGTGTGTGATTACAAGATCTGACGCAGAAGTGCGATCGCACCGTGTTTGTCGAGCGGGTCGTTGCCGTTGCCGCATTTGGGCGATTGGACGCACGACGGGCAGCCGTCGGTGCACGAGCAGGTAGCGATCGCCTCGAGTGTTGCTTGCAGGTGACGATGACGTTCTTGGAAGCCCAGGTCTGCGATCCCCGATCCGCCGGGGTGTGCGTCGTAGATGAAAATTGTTGGGCCGCCAGCACCCGAGTGCCATGGGGTCGAGACTCCGCCGACATCCCACCGGTCGCAGATCGTGAAGAGCGGCAACATTCCAATGCCGGCGTGCTCGGCAGCGTGTAGCGCACCGGGTACTTGGCTCGCGTCGATGCCCGTCGCGTCGATGGCGGCCAGCGGGATCACGTACCAAAAAGCGCGTGTGTGGAGCGTCGATGGAGGGAGATCGAGGGTCTCGTTCGACAGAATCCGTCGACTTCTGACCTCTCGACGCTGATAACCGGTGACCTGGCTGATCACCTCGACCCCGCCGACAGCGACCTCGACGCCGGCTGGGCCGAGCGGGGCCGTCTCGTCGACGCGAGCCACCGAGATATCGACCTTGGTGCGCGCCTGGGTGTAATGCTCGCCATCGGATTCGATGACGGTCGCCACCCGGTCATCGAGATCGAGGTCGGTCACCAGATATGGCTTTCCCTGATGCAAATACAGTGCTCCGGGATGGGTGACCGAGCAGGCGCGGGCAGCGTCGACCGTGCCGACGATCGACCCGTTCTTTCGAACGATCTGGACTTCATCAGCGCTTCCGGAGCGAAGACCGATCTGGCGAGACGGCCTGCCGCGGCCCGCATAGACGGCCAACGGCGAGCCGGTCCCGGACGGCTTGAGGAGCATCGTGTCCTTGCGGACCAGGTCGCGGACACCGTCATCGAGCGAGGTTCCCCAATAGGCGTCGTCGGCGCGAGAGAGCGGTTTCTCGAACGCTGCGCAAGCGAGATGCGGCCCGAGAATGAACTGGTTGTCCGGGTTGATGACCGCTCGTTCCGGCGTACGGCTGAGTAGCTCGGCCGGATGAGCCATGATCCACTGATCGAGCTGGTCATCGCCGGCGACCAACACGGCGGCGGATCGCTGCTGTCCTCGACCAGCTCGACCGATCTGTTGCCACATCGACGCGACAGTCCCGGGAAATCCGTTGAGGACACAGGCATCGAGTCCCCCGACATCGATGCCGAGTTCGAGGGCCGAGGTCGCGACAACCCCGCGCAGTGATCCTTCGAACAGTTCGTGCTCGATCGTGCGTCGCTCAGCGGCCAAATAGCCAGCTCGGTATGCGCGAACAGCGTCTTTTGCGTCCGCTGGAAGCCGACGCGCAATGTCGCCTGTTACGAGCTCGGTGCCACGTCTGCTTCGACAAAAGATGATCGTGCGATGGCCGCGCTTGATGAGCTCGGCTCCAACGCTTGCCGCCTCGGTGTTCGATGAACTTCGCAGGCCTTTCGCGGCATCGAGCAATGGGGGGTTGAGCATCACGATCGACCGCTCGCCTCGCGGTGAGCCATCGTTCGTGACCTCGGTGACCGGAACGCCACACAATTGTGAGGCCAGCACGCCGGGCTCGCCGATGGTGGCTGATGTGAAGATGAACGTCGGGTCGGATCCATAGTGGTGACAGAGGCGACGAAGTCGTCGAAGCACATGGGAAACGTGTGTGCCGAAGACGCCACGCAAGACGTGGAGCTCGTCGATGACCACGTGGTCGAGTCGGCTCAGGAACGTCGACCAACGGGCGTGGCCAGGCAAGATGCCGGCGTGCACCATCTCGGGATTGGTGAGCACGACATTGGCCGTTGACCGCACCCACGAGCGCTGTTCGGGAGATGAATCGCCGTCGTAGGTTCCCGCGACGACCTCAGGAAAACCGTATGCGTGAAGCGAACGCAGTTGGTCTTGAGCGAGCGCTTTCGTAGGGAACATCAGCAGCGCCGTGCCCATGTTGCCCGGTCGCGCAGCGGCTTCGGCGATAGGGATTTGATAACACCGGGACTTGCCGGACGCTGTTCCCGTGGCCACCACGATCGAGTGCCCAGCGTTCACTAAATCGATCGCCTCGGCTTGGTGAGTAAACAATCGGTTTTCGCGGCCCAACGCCTTCTCGACACCAGGCGAGATCGCCATGATCGAGGTGGCGAATCGCGCGGGGCGCGGTGGTTCGTGCGCGACATGCGCGAGGCGACCGTCGGCGGCCAATGCATCGATCAGGTCGTCGAAATGATCGCCATCGAATGACGCGGTGTTGGCGAGGTCGGTGACGGTCTCATCAGCTCCGATGAGCCCTGGAACCTCAGCGATGGCCATGCCTCAGTATCGCACTCGACTGTGACAGGTCGGGGCCAGGCGTTCAAGACGTGAGTCCGTCGCGGGCGACGGCGCAGTTACAGTGAAATGGTGCAGCTCTTCCGTCGGACCGACGACCGCAACGAGGTCATGATCCTCGGGCTCGTCGGCGAACTCGATCTTGCGTCGGTGCCGTCGATACGCGCGGAGATGCAAACGGTTCTCAGCGACGGTTGGAGGTCGATCGTTTTCGATCTCACGGGCGTCGGTTTTATTGATTCGGCCGGCCTTGGCGCGATGATCGGTGCTCGGCGGCGATGTCTCGAGGCGGGTGGCGGGTTCGCCCTTGGCGCGCCGAGTGATGAGGTTCGCAATCTGGTCGAACGAGCCGGGCTCGAAACGCTACTTTCTATGCACGGTTCGGTCGATGGTGCGTTGATGGGTGTGCGAGGAGAACTTCGGGACGTGGCCAGATGAGCGTCGGCGACGAGGTGATTTTGCGCGTCCCGGCAAAGGCGGACTACGTCGCACTCGTCCGCGTTGTTCTCGCTGCCGCGGCCGCTATCGATCCTGAATCGCGCGATGATCGGATCGACGATCTTCGAGTCGCCGTTTCCGAGGCGGTCACTAACGCCGTCGAGTCGCACAAGACGGCCGGAACCGACAGCCACGTCGAGGTGCGCTGTTTCACAAACGGGCACCATGTAGAGGTCACCGTCAGAGACCGCGGCCCCGGATTCGATCCCGACAACGTCGCGGTCATACCCGACGCCGAAGACCCGCAGCGTTTGTTTTTCGAGCACGGTTTGGGTCTGCCGCTCATGCGTCGGCTCGTCGACAAGACCGATATCGAAACCGGCGACGACGGAACTCTCGTCCGCCTGATCATCGACACATCGGCCTCGCCGACCGTCTGAGTCCGAAAAGGGCGCAGTTACATCGAGTGACGTCGGGCTCGCGTGTGTGAAATCAACTCAATTGGCGCCTGAATCTGCTCACTTGCGGCCAGAATGTGCCATTGAGCGTGGTTCACACGCGCGCTCGATCACCGAAAAGGACCATGGCCGGACATCAACTTCCTCCATCGAAACTCACGTGGATAGGCAGCGACCAGCGTTTGGCACGCAAGGTCGCCCGACCCGTACTCAAGTTCATGGAGATCGAAGCCGCTTCGGGAATCGTCCTGGTGGTGGCAACTATCTCAGCCCTCGTGTGGGCGAACTCTCCGTGGTCCGACGTCTACCGCGACATCCTCGACCTTCACCTCGTCCTCGAATTTGGCAGCACACACATTCTCGATGAATCCGTCGAGCATCTGATCAACGATGGGCTTATGGCCATCTTCTTCTTCGTTGTCGGGCTGGAGATAAAGCGAGAGCTCGTGGCCGGCGAACTTCGCGATCCCCGCGCCGCAGCGCTCCCATCGATCGCCGCCCTTGGCGGCATGGTCGTCCCCGCGCTGCTCTTCTTCATGCTCAACACGAGCGGCCCCGAAGCAAAGGGCTGGGGTATCCCAATGGCCACCGACATCGCCTTTGCGCTCGGGGTGATGTCTCTGTTGGGCAAGCGTGTACCTACCCAGCTCAAGCTCTTCTTATTGGCGCTTGCGATCGTCGACGATGTTGGAGCGATCGCGGTGATAGCGATCTTTTATACCGAAGAGATCAACGCTCCATGGCTCATCACGGGTGCTGCTCTGCTGGTACTCGTGTTCGTCATGCAAAAGGCAAAGATTTGGTACACGCCGTTGTACGTCGTGATCGGCATGGTGGTTTGGTACGCGGTACTCGAATCGGGGGTGCACGCGACAATCGCCGGCGTCGCGCTCGGGCTACTCACACCCGCTGTGCCACTGCAGCGCGAAGTTTCTCCAGATCAGGTCATGGGCACCGTGGTCGACCCAGAAGACCTCAACGCCAGCTCGGCTCGTCGCGCGAGTCTGTACGTCCGCGAGTCCGTCTCGGTCGCAGAACGACTCGAAACATTGATCCATCCGTTCTCGAGCTTCATTATCCTTCCGCTGTTCGCTTTAGCGAACGCCGGTATCGAGTTGTCCTCACAGGGCATTGCCGACGCGTCGACGTCGACCGTGACACTCGGAATCATTCTCGGCTTGGTCGTTGGTAAGACTGTGGGCGTGACCGCTTTCGCATGGATCGCGGTCAAGTCCGGCATCTCCTCGCTTCCCCGTGGTGTCACGTGGTCACAGATCGTTTCGGTCGCCATGATGGCCGGAATCGGCTTCACCGTGGCCTTGTTCATCACCGGCCTAGCGTACGAAGGTGAGGGACTCGAGGTCTTCGATACGCAAGCCCGTATGGGTATCTTGCTCGCCTCTCTGATTGCATCGGTCCTCGGTGCGGTCATGCTTTCTCGTTCAACCCGCCCCTCCTCGGATGATTCTGAATCATCCCCAGCACCCTCAGAGGTTTCGTAATGCCCGCACTCGTCATCGTGGAGAGCCCCGCGAAGGCCAAGAAAATCGCCGAATACCTAGGGGATGACTTCTTCGTCGAATCCTCGATCGGCCACATCCGCGACCTCCCTCGAAACGCGGCCGACGTTCCCGCTGCGTACAAAGGCGAGAAGTGGAGCCGGATGGGCATCGACGTCGATAACGACTTCAAGCCCCTCTACGTGATCTCGGCCGACAAGAAGGATCAAATCAAGAAGCTGAAGTCGATGTTGAAGCAGAGCGACGAGCTCTATCTCGCAACGGATGAGGATCGCGAAGGCGAGGCGATTGCTTGGCATCTCCTCGAGGTGCTCAACCCGCAGGTTCCCGTCAAACGAATGGTGTTTCACGAGATCACCAAGAAGGCGATTCTCACCGCGCTCGAGAACCCGAGGGAACTCGATCGTCACCTGGTCGATGCTCAAGAAGCACGGCGCATGCTCGACCGCCTGTACGGCTACGAAGTGTCGCCCGTGCTGTGGAAGAAGGTCATGCCGAAATTGTCGGCCGGACGGGTGCAGAGCGTTGCGACCCGAATCGTGGTCGAACGTGAACGTGAACGTATGGCCTTCATCCGAGCTGGCTACTGGGACCTTGAAGCGACGTTCGAAAAAGTTGGTGCCGCCGAGGCTGGTACAACAGCTACATTCGGCGCAAAGCTCCTCGAACTCGACGGAAAACGGGTTGCGAGTGGAAAAGACTTCGACGACACCGGGAAGCTGACCCGCCCGGACGCAGTCGTATTGGCTGAAGCCGACGCCGCAGCACTCGTAACGGCCCTCGATGGCGCCGATTACGCCGTGCGATCGGTCGAACCAAAGCCCTACCGACGACGCCCATCGGCACCGTTCATGACTTCGACGTTCCAGCAAGAGGCTGGGCGCAAGCTCGGAATGAGTTCGGCGATGGCGATGCGGGGTGCGCAGTCATTGTACGAAAAGGGCCTCATCACCTACATGCGTACCGATTCGACCACACTGTCGGGCACCGCCGTCGAGGCTGCAAGGAACGTCGTAAAAGATGAGTACGGCGAGAAGTTCCTGCCGAGCGAACCGCGCGAATACGCCACAAAGTCGAAGAACGCGCAGGAAGCCCATGAGGCGATCCGTCCAGCCGGCGAGGCATTCGAGTCGCCCGCATCGGTTGCGAAACAGGTCGCGAAGTCCGAGGCTCGTGTCTACGAGCTGATCTGGAAGCGCACTGTTGCTTCACAGATGAACGATGCGACCGGCGAGACGGTTTCTGTCCGTGTCGGCGCAAAAGCATCCGATGGTCGCGACGCAGAGTTTGCGGCCAGTGGCACGATCATCTCTCATCAGGGTTTCCGTCGGGCCTACATCGAGGAAACCGACGGCGATGCCGACGAGTCCGAGAGCAAACAGTTGCCAGCGCTTGCCGTGGCCGACAAGGTCAGGTCCGACGCCATCAGCGCTGACGGACACGAGACCCAACCGCCCGCTCGATACACCGAGGCGTCGCTGGTCAAGAAGCTGGCAGACCTCGAAATTGGGCGCCCATCGACCTACGCGTCGATCATGGGCACGATCCAAGATCGTGAATATGTGTGGAAGAAGGGGTCAGCGCTCATTCCTTCATTCATTGCGTTCTCGGTGGTTGGTTTGCTCGAGCAGCACTTCCCCGATCTCGTCGATTACAACTACACGCGACGGATGGAAGAGGATCTCGACTCCATAGCTGGTGGCACTGGCGAGGCCATCCCGTGGTTGCAGAAGTTCTACTTCGGTGACGAAGAAACCGAGGGGTTGAAGCACAAGGTCGACGAACGTTTGGGCGAAATCGATGCGCGCGCGATCAACTCGATCCCCCTCGGGGTGACCAAAGACGGCGAAGCGGTCGTCGCACGGGTCGGAAAATACGGCCCGTACGTGCAGCGCGGTGAGAGCGACACGGCGTCGATCCCCGACGACATTGCGCCCGACGACCTTACGGTCGATCGGGCTGTCGAGTACATCGAAAACGCTGCCAAAGGCCCGCTCTCGCTCGGCGAAGATCCCGACACGGGCATGAACGTTTATGTGATGACCGGTCGGTTTGGCGACTACGTACAGCTCGGTGAGATGGTCGACGGCGAAGATAAGCCGAAACGAGGGTCGCTCTTTTCGAACATGACGACCGAAACGATCACACTCGAGGACGCGCTGAAGCTGCTGTCACTTCCTCGATTGGTGGGTGTCGATCCGGCCGACGGTGTCGAGATCACCGTCCAGAACGGTCGATACGGGCCGTACCTGAAGAAGGAAAAGGACTCGCGAACGCTCGACTCCGAGCAACTCCTCTTCGACATCACGCTCGAAGCGTGTCTTGCGATCTTGGCTCAGCCCAAGACCCGGCGTGGCCAGGTCGCGAAACCACCACTTCGTGAGATGGGCATCGACCCTGACACGGAGAAGCCAATGGTCGTCAAGGACGGGCGGTTCGGACCGTATGTCACGGACGGCGAGACGAACGCCTCGTTGCGCAAGGGCGACACGGTCGAAGAGTTGACCGATGAACGGGCCGCAGAGTTGCTTGCCATTCGGCGTGCCGCTGGCCCTGCCAAAAAGAAGAAGAAGGCGCCTGCCAAAAAGAAGAAGGCAGCTGCTAAGAAGAAGGCGCCCGCAAAGAAGAAGGCGCCCGCAAAGGCCGCGGCAACGGCGGAAAAAGAAGGCTGAAAATTCTCGAATTGCCAGACATAGTGCCGATTGAGCCAAACGCGCGTGTTACAGACAACGCGCTACTTCGGAGCACACGTCATGTCCTAACAGTTTGCAATGACACACGAAGAGTTCGACTCCACGAACAATCGCCTGGATTCGATCCTCGATCGATGTGTCTCTCGATGTGCCGCACGGTGAGTTCGACCTCCGCGAGCCTCTGCACGTTTCGCCTGTATCAGCCGCAACTATTTTTGGAAGGTCCTCGGACCAAGGTCCGGAAGGCGAAACGAGCGCCATCGACGAAGGTGATAGCGGCTGGGTAAGTCACGAAAGGTCGATTCCGATCTCGGAGGCTTCCTCGACCGAGACAGCCTCGACCGATGTCGATACCGATCTCTCTCAGTTCGATTTCGCGGGGCTGTATCCCGATCTCGCTTCGGGTCACGTACAGGAGCGGAGCGACAATCTCGTAATCACCGAGACGACGGCAATCATCCAGGAGGACAAAGACCACTTTCGCCTCGACGAAGAAGCCATCGCTCAAGAAGCGCGGAACAAGAACTCGGCGCGAGAGCTTCAGCTCGTCATGGTGGTGTTGTTTGGTCTGATCGCGCTCGCGGTCATCTACCTCGATGACCCAACCGCCGTCGACAGCCTTCGTGAGTCATTCGACTCACTGCGGAACTAAGGTCAGCTCGGCGGCTTCACACCGGCTAGGCGCCTCGCGGATGTTTCATCCGAAACGCGAACCAGGCGAAGAGTCCGCTGGCGATCGGTAGCCACAACGAGACGCCTCGGTAGGCCAGAACTGCCACAGCCGCCGTGTCGGATGGAATTCCCGAGAGCGTCAATACGCCGACGAGTCCGACCTCGACAAACCCGAATCCCCCGGGTGTGATTGAGATCATCGATAACACCGCGCCCGATGCGTACGCGACCATCACCAGGCTGAGCCTTGGGTTCGCGTCGACCGCGTAGAGGGCAAATACCAGAACCAGATAGTCGAACGTCCAGTTAAGTGCACTCGCAGCCATGGCCTGGGGCCATCGTTTGCCAAGGAGCTCGGCCAATCGGTCGCGTTCGCGCACCAACGTTTCGTTGTTGACACTCCACGTTTTTCGGAACAATTTCCCGGCGGAGCGCAGGATGCGATCGAGGGTGCGACCAGCGACGAGCAACGGAGCGGTCGTTCGAAGTGAAATTGCACCGACGCTGAGTAGCAGCACGCACAGGACGGCAGACGCGATGGCAATCGGGGACAACCCTTCAGGAATCGGTGCACCAAACAACGCAATGGCGACACCGATCACCGGAATGGCCGCGAGGGCTGCTGTCGACAGGACCGACATAGCTGCGAGCGCGCCGCCAGCTTCGGTGGGTTTGGTCCCGCTCACGGCAAGCATCCGGTACAACGTCGCTCCGCCAGCAGCGGCGCCGCCTCCTCCCGGCACGACGCGGCTTACCGAGTTCGCGGTGAGTTGGCTTGTCGCTGCGACGAACCATGACACTTTTGGCAACAGAATTCTGATCAGCCACCACAAGCAAAGAAAACTGAGAATCTCCGCCCCGAGCATCAGCAGGAACCACACGAGCCGGATTTCTCGGAGGCGTTCCGCCTGGCTGAGCACGTCGAGAACTTTGTCGAATATCTGCGGAGCCAAGAATGACAGGACAAGGATCGCGAGGGCGAGCAACAGCGCCCGTTTGACCGCTCCACCGATGTAGTCGAGCTCGCCGACAACGGGCATGCTCCACTGACGGCCATCGTCGGGCGTGTCTGACGAGTCGGTCCGTTCGTTATCGGCGGAGCTGGGGGGCATGGGCGAATCGTAACCGGCCCAGCCGTCGTGTCTCCTCGGCGGTCAGCTTGGTAGTTTCAGTCCGATGTCTGCTGCGCCCGAGCCCCCGAGAGGAACCTTCATTGTTTTCGAGGGGGGTGATGGCTCGGGCAAGTCCACACAGGCTGCAATGTTGGCCGACCGTCTGTCCGCGGTACTGACGAGGGAGCCAGGTGGCACAGCGGTCGGAAGTCGGATCCGGTCACTCGTGCTCGACCCGGCCCATCCAGAGTTGGCCGATCGCACCGAGGCACTTCTCATGGCTGCGGCACGCGCACAACATGTCTACGAGTTGATTCGCCCCGCACTTCAGCGCGGCCAGCATGTGGTCAGCGATCGTTACATCGCGTCGTCGTTGGCGTACCAAGGCGTTGGACGGGGTCTCGGACTCGATGTGGTGGCGGAACTCAATCGATTTGCGGTCGACGGCTTGTATCCGGATCTCACCGTCCTCCTCGACGCTGATCCTGGCGCAGCTCGAGCCAGGCTCGGAGATGACCTCGATCGGATCGAGGACGCGGGCGCCGAGCTCGCTGAACGCGTCGTCGAGACCTACCGCCACCTAGCTGCCGCGGATCCTGAACAATGGGTACTGATCGACGCGAATGGCGCAATCGACGAAGTTGCACATCGAATCGATTCGGCAATTGCGGAACGACTCGGCCTATGAGCGTTATTCACCCGGAGTCGAACGTCGACCCTTTCGACACGATCGTTGGTCAACCACGCGCCACTGAGCAGCTTCGGGCTGCCGTCACCGAACCTGTCCATGCGTATCTCTTCGTTGGTCCGCGAGGGGCCGGGAAGCGTCGAGCCGCGGCCATTGTGGCGGGAGAACTTGTCGGCGACCCGAGCGAGCGGGAACGAAACCGTTCTCTGGCATCTCGTGAGGAACACCCCGACCTCGTTATTTTCGAGCCTGAGGGCCCGACATTTCGAACCGAGGAAGCCGACGCTGTCGTCATCGCCGCATCCCGAGCTTCGACAGAGGCTGGTCGCAAGGTCATCCTCATCGATCGATTCCAGGACGCGACACCCGAGGCCGCCGCGAAGCTTCTCAAACCCATCGAGGAACCTCACGGATCGGTCGTGTTCATCCTCCTGAGCGAAGATGTACCGCCTGAACACGTCACGATCGCCTCACGATCGACCCGTATTGATTTTCTGGCCGTAAGCCATACCGCGATCACCGATGCCCTGATGGCGCGCGGTGTTGGCCAAGACATCGCTGAAGCTGCAGCGCGGGGCTCTGGCGGCGACGTCGGACGTGCCGAGCTGTTGGTCTCGGACCCTGCGTTCGCGGCTCGCAGCGCACTGTGGTGGGACGCACCCGCCCGCCTCGACGGCTCAGGCCACACGGTGAGCGAGATCGTGGCGGAGATTCGAGGAGCGGTCGACTCCGCCCAGGAACCCCTCGACGAACGTCACGCTACCGAAGCCGAGACGATGGATGAGACCGAGGAACTCATCGGAACCCGAGGCTCTGGTCGACGAGCAATGGAAGCGCGGCACAAGCGCGAAGCACGCCTCCACCGCACCGATGAATGGCGGATGGGCTTGGCGACGCTCGCCCGGAGATATCGAGAAGGTGTTACTGACTCGCCGAACAACCTCGGTGTCTTCGCACAGCTTCGCGATGCGGCTGAGGCGCTCACCCGCAATCCAAATGAGGAACTTTGGTTGTCGGCCTTGTTGCTCAGCCTTCCACCCTCTCGATAGAGATTCAGGACTTCAGAAGCGCCACGCTCGCTACCTGGTGGTTCTCGCCCTTGGTGAGGATGCAACGTGACCTATCGCGCGTTGGAGCGATGTTTTGTTTGAGGTTGGGAGCGTTGATCGAGTCCCAAATCGAGCTCGCAATGGCGATGGCTTCGTCCGTACCGAGGTCTGCATAACTGCGGAAATACGAATCAGGGTTCGAGAACACCGAGTCACGGAATGTGAGAAATCGTTCGATATACCACGATTTGATCAGTCTCTCAGAGGCATGGACGTAGATCGAAAAGTCGAAGAAATCCGAGACGAACAGGTTGGACGAATTCGAGTTGCCTTGCAGGACATTGAGCCCCTCGACGATAAGAACATCGGGTTTATCGATGGTTGTGACTTCTTCTGGGACGATGTCGTAAAGAAGGTGGGAGTAGACCGGCGCCTCGACCCGGGAGGAACCGGACTTGATCGCCTGCAAGATCTCGACCAGAGCTGCCGTGTCGTAGCTTTCTGGAAATCCCTTGCGCTGCATCAACCCGCGCCGCTCGAGCTCCGCGTTCGGGAACAAGAAGCCATCCGTTGTGATGAGCCCGACCCGTGGGTGGTTGGGCCAGTTCGACAGGAGTCGTTGAAGCACCCGGGCAGTCGTGCTCTTCCCAACCGCGACGCTTCCCCCAATGCCGATGATGTACGGGACGGGGTCGGGCGGTGTGGAAAGGAACGTATCGGTCACCGCTGCCAAATTCTGAATGGCCGTGACATGAAGATTCAGCAGCCGAGACAGTGGTAGATAAACCTCCTCGACCTCTTTCAGGTCGAGCCGTTCGTTGATTCCCCGGATCGCGACGAGCTCATCAGCAGACAAACTGAGCGGGGTCGCGGCTCGAAGGGCGGCCCATTCGGAGCGGCTGAACTCCTCGAAACGCTGCTGCACGCAAATACTTTGGCCCATGACCGTGAGTGGCGCCTTATCGCGCAAGGGGCAAAATCTTCCGCTGGAAAACTTCTTCTCGGAGGAGTCGATGATTCCTCTAGGTTTGACTCACATAAGACGATTTTTCTTCGGCGGGTAAGACAACAAAATTGAAAGGATCCATCGATGGATGCAACACACAAAGCAAAACTTGCCCAGGGACGCTCGGATGCTCGGGCGGTAAAGGGATATCTCCAATATCTCGAAGACAATCGGCCAAAACGTGGACGCCGGAGGACAGAAGAAAGCATCAAAGCTCGCCTCTCGGCAATTTCCACCGAGATGGAAAGTGTTTCTCCACTGGCACGTCTGAACATGTATCAAGAACAAACCGACCTCCAAGCCGAACTCGAGGCGATCGGTCAAAAGGTCGACGGCACTGAACTTCACGCCAGCTTTGTTGAAGCGGCCGCCCGATATGCGAGCTCAAAAGGTATTGGCAAGGCGGCGTTCAAGCAGATGGGTATCGACGCGGTAACACTTCGCGACGCCGGTATCCGCTGAGCTTGGAGTGTCATCGACTCCACGTGGTCGCTGGCTCGTCGGCATCTCCATTTGTGTAGCGATCTTCTCCTCGTCGTTCGCGTCGGCAGCGCCTGATTCGCCGACGCCGGTCGTTGGAGAGTTGTTCTCCTACGGCTCGGCCCCAAGTGAATTTGGGCGGTTGTGGATTCCTGAAGGGGGCTCGGCACGACCAACGGTCGTCCTCCTCCATGGGGGATTTTGGCGTCGTCGTGGCGGCGACCTTTCGCTCATGACCCCATTGGCCGAACGGTTTGTCGAGGAAGGGTTCGCTGTCTGGAACGTCGAATATGGACGGACCGGCGAATCGCGCGGAGGTTGGCCCGACACGTTTGAACACGTCCGGGAGTCGTTGACATATGTCTCTAGGTTGCAAGGTCAGTACGGCATGCGATCGTCCGGGGTCGTCGTCATTGGCCACTCCGCTGGTGGACATCTTGCGCTGTGGGCCTCCTCGAGGGCCGATGATCGGCGAGCGCCGATCGTCGGCGTCGTGGCGCTCGCTCCGATCGTCGACCTCGAGCTCGCTGCCGTAGAGCTTCTTGGAAACGGAGCCGTCGTCGATCTTCTTGGGGGTTCCCCGGCGCAGGTGCCGGCGATCTATGGACAGGCATCGGTGCTGCCGCTGAGCGTGCCTGCACTCATCCTGACGGGTTCGGCAGACGATCATGTCCCATCTCGGTTCTCGGGCGGATTGTTGGGCCTTGCGGTGCGCACAGAGGAGCTGGCCGGCGCCTCACATCTCGACCTGATCGCGCCTCACGGAGCCGCAGCCGACGAGATCGTGACTTTTCTCGAACGGATCGCTCCCGATCGGGAATAGAAGCTGATGCTCGACGTTACGTGTAATCATGATTACACTTTCACATATGCCAAGAACATCTGGACCAGGACGTGGTCCCAAAGGACGTGGTCGGCGCCAACCAGCTCCACCGCGCACATCGGTTGAAGAACTCCGCTCATGGTTCGCCGGGTCGATACCCGACGACTGGTTCGCCGAACCGGTCTCCGTCGAGTTCGATCGAGACGAAGTCGTCGTACGGGGCACCCTTCCGCTGCCAAAGCTCGCCGACGGAGACGACGGAGAGTTGGCGGCAGCCGCTCGCATCAAGGCCTTTCGAGAGGACACCCGTGAGCAACGCATCGCCATTGCGCAGCGCGGCGAACAGACCTTCGAACGATCAATTTCATGGGAAGCGATCTGTGGTGACCAGCACGGCTCCTTCACTCGGGCGAGTGTGCCGGTCATGACACGACTTCACCTCGAGGATCGGCAAGTACTCGACACGCTCATCGACGCCGGCGTGGCTCGCTCACGGAGCGAGGCTATGGCGTGGTGTGTTCGCCTTGTCGCCGAGAACGAGTCTTCCTGGATGGATGACCTTCGCTCGGCACTCACCGATGTGGAGACCGTCCGACATCAGGGCCCAACGACTCGACGCCCGCAGGATGGCGACGTTAGCTAGGCAGTAGCGCCGAGGCGGATTTCCCACATTGGGACGGCGAGACTTATTTCGTGAACGTCGCTGGCATCGAAGTAGAAGAACTGCGTGTTGACTACGCGCGAATGACGATGCCGTTTCGTGAGTCGAATCTGCAGCCCCCGGGCCTTGTGCATGGGGGCGCGATCGCGACCTTGATCGACACTGTCGTCGTTCCGACGATCGGCATTGGACTTCCTGAGGGATCTCTGTCGTCGACGATCGAGCTCCGCCCTAGGGCCCGATGAAGACCTTCCCACGGGGGTCTGCGAGAACGCCCGCGAGATCGGGGAGTACCCGATCGAGTTTCACTGTGGCTCCAACGTCTGTGTGCCATCGACCATCACCGAATCGTGCTTGCACCTCACCGAAGATGTCAAGCTTCTCCTCGAGTGGTGTCTTCGTCAGCCAAGGAGTAAGCCAGAATCCGCAGATCTCTTTGTGTTTGAAGATCAGTTCTCCTGGGTTCGCAAGATCGGAAGCGAAGTTCGGATCGGCCCGATTGAGCACCGCTGTCGCTCCAAGCTCTTCGAGCAATTCGTTGTGCACGTCGCGTCGAACAATCGCGACCGAGGACATGCCGGCGTCGCGGCACAAAGCGATGATGAACTTCGAGACCTGACTGGCCCCAGCGGCGTTGGCCGACGAGCGAGGTTGCATATGGATCCTCACCCCACGAGACAACCGTGCCGACCCCTTAGATAATCACCAACTCTGACGGAAGGGAACCGAGTCGTTTGGCGTCTCGTGAGGAATCGCAAGCACGTGGTGGAGTTCGAGGTCGCCTTGCTCGAAGCCAACCGCCGAGCCTGCCATGTAGATCCTCCAGATCGTCGCCCGACCAAGGCCGACCTCGGTCACCGCCGCGTCCCAATTGGACTCGAGGTTCTCAACCCATTGTCGAAGAGTTCGCGCATAGTGCAAACGAAACGATTCCATGTGCCGAGCCTCGAAGCCCGCTTCTTGCAAGGCGGTGGTCGTCTCTCCGAGCTCATGGAGTTCGCCGTCGGGGAAAACGTATCGTTGGATAAAGCCATCGTCTCCGTAGGTCACCTTCGGAGATCGGCCGATCGCGTGGTTGAGATAGCGGCCTTCGGGCGCGAGCAGGCTCCGCACGTGTTGGAAGTACTCGCGGAGCTTTTCTTGGCCCCCGACGTGTTCGGCCATACCGATCGAGCTGATTGCATCGAATGGGCCATCGGAGACATCTCGGTAGTCCTGGACGCGGATTTCTATCTGTTCGGACAAGCCTTCATCGGCCACGCGTTTGCGGGCGCGTTCGGCTTGCTCCTGGGAGATCGTGACCCCGACGGAATGAACGCCATAATTCCGAGCGGCGTGGATCACCATGCTGCCCCAGCCGCACCCGATGTCGAGATGTCTCATGCCAGGCTCGAGGGCAAGCTTTCGACAAATCAGATCGTGTTTGTTCGATTGGGCCGTGACGAGGTCGTCGTCGGCGGAGTCGAAAACAGCGCAGCTGTACGTCATCGAGGTGCCGAGCACGAGGTCGTAGAATTCGTTCGAGACGTCGTAATGGCTCGAAATCGCCTCAGCGTCGCGCTGGCGACTGTGCAACTTGCCGCTGAGCCTGATCTCTTCGGGCGGCGGCGGGAGCGGACGTAACTTCGCGAGGTCTCGGACGCTTTCGATTCCGATCAACTCGGCGGCGGGACGGATCATCGACCGGTCGAGGTTTGGGTTTTCGACGAGACGGTTGATCTCGAAGATCCCGAAGATGTCGCCCTCGATCTCGATGTCGCCGGCGATGATGGCTCGCGCGAAACCGAGCTCCTTACCACGAGCGGTGATGATGCGATGGACTGCGTCGGGGGACACAAAACGCAGCGTGGTGGCTGCGTCGGGTGGCCCGAGCGTGCTGCCGTCGTACGCGGCTATGTGCACGGGTATATCTGCAGTGCCAAGCACCGCTTCCAATAGTTCTGCAACCTTCATGAATTCTTCCTCCAACCACAGCCTCGCGTCGAAGTGAAAACTCGCGCTAATTGGCCGGAATTCCCGTGGGAAGCTGCGAACGCGTTCTACGCATATCCGATACCCCACGGGGCCCGCTCATCCGGTATCTTCGGGGAGAGGCTGAGGCGGAAGAGAGCATACAAATGTCGAGTTTTCGAAACATGGGTCGATCGGTTGTGGTCGTCACAGTTCTGGCGCTGAGCGTGGTTGGTCTCGCTCAGCCAAGCGGGGCCCAAGTGATCCAATGCGGCGGCTTGGACGCGACCATCATTGGAACCGACGGACCGGACATACTCAAGGGAACGGCTGGACCCGATGTCATTACCGGGCGTTTGGGCAACGACACAATTCGAGGCCTTGGTGGCGATGATGTCATCTGCGGCGGATACGGAAATGACCTTCTGTACGGCGGCCAAGGTTTTGATGTCATGTACGGGGCCCAAGGCAACGACGTGTTCTTTGCCGCCGACGGCGATCTTGCTGCCGACCGTATGGATATCCGGGGTGGTCGATTCTTCGGAGGCAAGGGCAACGATTTGATCTACGGCTCGACCAGGTGGGACCGGATGCAAGGTGGGCCCGGCACCGACACGCTCTACGGATTCGAGGGGCAAGACTGGATGCGTGGCGGGGCAGGCCGCGACGTCATCTCGGGTGGACCTAATGCGGACGACATGCATGGCGGAAATGGTGCGGACTTCCTGATCTCGGAAGGTCCTGACACGATTCGCGGCGGCGCGAGCCCGAACGATGTGTGCGAATTCGGCATCGTCGCGCCGAAGTTCGTCAAGTCGTGCGAGATCGAGATATAGCCGGTTCGCTATCATGTGGTTCGGGCGCGGCGCAAAAGGAAATCTGATGCTGACAACGTCACGACGACGAGCGCGATGGCGCCACCTGTGGGTCGCCTTCGCACTGATCTCGTCGAGCGTCGTTGGGTTCGCCGCGCCGTCGGGCGCGCAAGTTGTCCAACAATTGAAGATGCCGTTCCCAGCTGGCGATGTTCGTATCAATTTTGACGAGACGTATGCGGGCTCGACATCTCATCCGACAAATGGCGCGATCGCTTTTGACATGGCTCGTTGGCCCCATGACCCGAACGCTCAGGTGCTGGCGATCGGCGACGGGGAGGTTCGATGGGCGTGCACGCACAACTCGGGCTCGGCCATTTTGGTCTTTCGCGCCGACGGATACGCGGGTGAGTTTTTCTACGTCCACCTCAATGGCGCAACGCTGCCAGCCTGGATCGACGGGACGTGGCGCCGGGTCGTGCAAGGGGAGCCGCTCGGGGCGTTGTTCCCCGACACCATCAATGGGCAACAGGGGGATGCGTGTCCTCAGTTCTCCACGGGATCGCATTTGCATCTCGATCTGCCGACGCTGGGTATCGAGCTCGACGGCGTGGCATTTGATGAAGCATTTCCCAACGATGGCGACTTTGTGACCTCGACCAATCGGCCGCCGGGGCAGCCCGCGAGCGCTCAATGTGGCGGTCTAGAAGCCACCATCATCGGTACGACAGGCAACGACACTCTGGTCGGGACCCCTGGCGCTGATGTGATCGCGGGCCTCCAAGGAAACGATTCGATCTCGGGCCTCGGCGGTGACGATGTCATGTGCGGCGGTATTGGTAACGACGTTCTGGTCGGTGGCCAAGGGTTCGACGTTCTCTACGGAGCACAAGGAAACGATGAACTGATCGCGGGTGATGGTTCGTCCGTCGCGCTCCGTCAGGACTCCGCGGGCGGTCGATACTTCGGTGGCAAGGGGGACGATGTCATCCACGGGTCGTCTCGATGGGACCGGATGCAAGGTGGACCAGGGCGGGACTCGCTCTATGGATATGAGGGTCGCGATTGGATGCGAGGCGGCGCCGACAGTGACCGTATTGAGGGCGGCAACAACGTCGACAATATGCACGGCGGTAACGGACCGGATCGGATTATTGCTGGCGGCGGCGACATCGTTCGAGGCGGTGCGAGTCCGAATGATGTCTGTGACTTCACTGCAGCTCGCCCCGACTTCGTGCTGTCGTGCGAGATCGAGATCGTCTAGGTCGATCCTCAGGTCCACATCGAGCGGTGGGCCAACGTGGTGTGCGTCGGCGAGTCCGCGATCAAGGTTTTCGTTTCGGGTGTCGATGGTTTCGTCATCGACAATTACGAACGCACCCCTAGCGACCGCATCGCCGATCGAGTCGCCACGCCGATCTCTCGCGTCGGGGTCATTCTTGCGCTCGTCGTGGGGATTTCGCTTGGTCTGATCAGCGTCGCGTCTGCGGCGATCCAAGATTTGAAGCTCCCCTTTGTCGAAGGGTCTGCATTTATCTACGGCGACGAGACCTACGCCAACGGCGCGGAACACCCGAGTCAGGGAGCGATCGCGTTCGACATGATCTCGAACGCCCCGTCCGGGCTCTCGATTCTGGCTATGGGAGCCGGCGAAGCACGGCTTCTGTGCACACACATCTCGGGGGCGGCGGTCCTCTATCAACGCATCGACGGCTACGACGGGCTGTTTCGATACGTGCATCTCGACGGCAGCACCATCCCGGCGTGGATCACGACCGATGCGTGGGTTCGCGTAGAGCAAGGTCAATACCTCGGCTCGTTGTATGAGGGCTCGATCGTTCCGATGCCGGGCGATTCCTGTTGGCAGTATTCAACGGGGACACATCTTCACCTCGACCTCCCTTCGCTCGATCTCGTGATCGACGGTGAGCTGTGGGGCCTCGATGGACCGAACGACTTCGATACGGTGTCGTCCACGAACCAGCTCTTCGTTGCGCCGGCCACGACGACGGCTCCGACCACAACAACGACGCCGCCGATCACCGACCCGGTCGTAATGTGCGGCGGGTTGGAAGCCACGATCGTTGGCACACCCGGTGATGACGACCTTGTCGGAACTGGCGGTCCAGACGTGATCGCGGGATTGCAAGGTGACGACGTCATCGACGGGCGCGGTGGCGACGATGTGATCTGTGGTGGAATCGGCGACGATCGACTGCTCGGAGGTCAGGGATTCGATGTCCTATACGGCGCACACGGAAACGACGTTTTGATCGCCGCACACGGCGCGTCACTCGCCGATAGGACCGACCACGCCGGAGGACGAATCTTTGGTGGAGCGGGAAATGACATCATCATCGGATCGACGCGGTGGGATCGAATGCAAGGTGGACTTGGACGAGACGAAATCATTGGATTCGAAGGTCGGGACTGGATTCGTGGTGGGGGCGACAACGATGTACTCGACGGCGGCCGAAACATCGACAATCTTCATGGCGGCAACGGGCGCGATCTGATATTTACCGGGACGGGCGACATGGTTCGTGGTGGCGCTGGAAGCGCCGACATCTGCGATCTCTCGGGCGGACGTCCCGAGCTCCTGATTTCCTGCGAACTCCAGCGCAGCAGCTGAGCGTTCGCAGCGGAGAATTTCGCGATCGGACCGAGAACACATCGTTTCAGAGTTGGTGCTTCTAGCGACTTCCGCTAGGGTGATCCAGCTGTGCGTTCGACGTCTATGTTCCTCAGGGAACAGCGATAGCCGAACACCTGGTTCTGCCAGAACACAATCGACGTCTCACAAGGCCCTTGGGAACCGGTGAGCACAACCGAAATTTCGCTCCGCTGGGCCCTGCCCATTGCGGAGCGTTCGCGTGAGTGGGCTACCGCCCACGAAACCCACAAGAACTTCCACAAGGAATCGAGAACCATGGCCACCAAAGCCATCGTTGGTGAAAAACTAGGAATGACGCAGGTCTGGCGTGACGACAAGGTCGTCCCCGTGACCGTGCTCAAGGTCACCCCTTGTCGCGTCGTGCAGATCAAGCACCCAGAGACCGACGGCTACTCCGCCGTCCAGGTCGCGGTCGGCACCCAGAAAGAACACCGACTGAACAAGCCCAAACTCGGTGCCTATGAAAAGGCTGGCGTTGCTCCAGGTAAGAAGCTCATCGAGCTTCGCCTCGACGATGTCAGCGAGTTCGTAGTCGGCCAGGAAATCGGCGCCGACATCCTCTCCGAAGGCGAACTAGTCGATGCCACCGGCGTCAGCAAGGGTCAAGGCTTCACCGGCGTCATGAAGCGTCACAACTTCAAGGGCCACAACGCCAGCCACGGCGCACACCGCGTGCACCGCATGCCTGGTTCTGTGGGCCAATGCGCAACACCCGGTCGAATCTTTAAGGGCAAGAAGATGGCAGGACGCAGTGGTGGCATCAAGGTCACACAGCAGAACCTGACCATCGTCGAAGCAAACGCTGACGAGAATCTCATTCTCGTTAAGGGCAACGTTCCCGGCCCCAATGGCGGAACGGTCTTGTTGCGCAACGCTGCAAAGAAGCAGGGAGGCAACTAATGGCATCTGTCGACGTCAAAACTGCCGCTGGCAAAAGCGCTGGCAAAGCAGATCTCGATGAACATATCTTCGGCATCGAGCCAAATCTTGCGGTGATGCACCAAGTCGTCACCGCTCAGCTCGCATCTCGCCGTGCCGGTACCCACAGCACTAAAACTCGCGCTGAGCGACGTGGCGGCGGCGCAAAGCCGTGGCGCCAGAAGGGCACCGGTCGTGCTCGTCAGGGCTCGAGCCGTTCGCCGCAGTGGCGTGGCGGTGGCATCGCTCATGGTCCAAAGCCACGCGATTACAGCCAGAAGACCCCAAAGAAGATGATCAAGCTGGCGCTTCGTTCGGCTCTCTCCGATCGTGCTGCCGACGGCAAGGTCATGGTGATCGATGCGTTCAACTTCGATGCTCCCAAGACCTCCCGAGCCGTCAAGGCAATCAACGATCTGGGTCTGACCAACGAGGGTCGCGTTCTCATCGTTCTCGACATTGCCGATGCGAACGCTGCGCTCAGCTTCCGCAACATTCCGAACGTGCACGTGCTGCCGTCGGGAGAGCTCAATGCGTACGACGTGCTCGTATCCGACACGGTGGTGTTCGCCCAGAACGCCCTACCTGTCGCCGATGCACCCAAGGCCAAATCGGTGAAGAAGTCGGCTGCCACCAAGGCAGTCGCCGCACCCGCTGATGCGCCCCCTTCCGAAGCTAGCGCTGACGAAGACATGGTCGCCTCAAGCGACGCGGAAGAAGAGGAGTAACCAATGGCAGCCGATCTTCGCGATATTCTCATCGCCCCAGTTGTCTCCGAGAAGAGCTACGGCCTTCTCGAAGAGAACGTGTACACCTTCACCGTCGCCCCAGACGCCACCAAGCCCGAGATCAAGCAGGCAGTGGAGTCGATCTTCGAGGTCACGGTACTCAAGGTGAACACGCTGAACCGTAAGGGAAAACGCAAGCGCAACCGTCGTAACGGAACGTTCGGCAAGCGCCCCGATGCCAAGCGAGCAATGGTCACGCTCGCCGAAGGCGACGAGATCGACCTTTTCGAGGTTTAACCAATGGCCCTTCGCAAACGCAAACCCACAAGCCCCGGTCGTCGTTTCCAGACGACCTCGGATTTCGCCGAAATCACCAAGACACGGCCCGAGAAGTCACTTCTCGAGAGCAAGTCACGAACCGGTGGTCGCAACAGTTACGGTCGCAAGACCAGCCGCCATCGCGGTGGCGGTCACAAGAAGCAGTACCGCAAGATCGACTTCCGTCGAAACAAGGACGGCGTGCCAGCAAAGGTCGCTTCGGTCGAATACGACCCGAACCGCAGCTGTCGCATCCTCCTGCTCCATTACTTCGATGGCGAGAAGCGCTACATCCTCGCTCCCGAGGGTGTTGGTGTTGGCGAGATTCTGCAGAGTGGTCAAGGCTCCGAGATCAAGGACGGCAATGCGTTGCCGCTTCGTTACATCCCGGTCGGTACCACGCTCCACAACGTTGAGCTCCAGCCCGGCGGCGGTGGCAAAATGAGCCGCTCCGCAGGTTCGAGCGTGCAACTCGTGGCAAAGGATGGTCCTTACGCCATCCTTCGTCTCCCGAGCACCGAGATGCGCCGAGTACCCATCGATTGCCGTGGAACTGTTGGCACCGTTGGTAACTCTGAGCACGAGCTCATCAAGATCGGTAAGGCCGGTCGTAACCGCTGGAAGGGCGTCCGCCCACAGACCCGCGGTGTTGCAATGAACCCTGTCGATCACCCTCACGGTGGCGGCGAGGGCAAGACCTCGGGTGGTCGTCACCCGGTGTCCCCATGGGGCAAGCCAGAGGCTCGCACCCGTTCCGACAAGAAGCAGTCCGACCAGATGATCATTCGCCGACGCCGCAAGCGCGGATCGCGGAGGTAACGAACAATGCCACGCAGTCTTAAAAAGGGTCCATTCGTCGACGAGCATTTGCTCAAGAAGGTCGATGCACTCAACGAAAAGAACGAGAAGCAGGTCATCAAGACCTGGTCGCGTCGTTCGACAATCATTCCTGACATGCTCGGTCACACGTTGGCCGTCCACGACGGCCGTAAGCATGTGCCGGTGTACGTCACCGAGTCGATGGTCGGGCACAAGCTCGGCGAATTCGCTCCGACGCGAACCTTCAAGTTCCACGCCGGTCAAGAGCGAGGAGCCCGTCGATGACCGGTGCCAAGACCAACGAGCGTCCCGGTACTCGGGCCTCGGTAAAACACGTTCGTGCGTCGGCCTATAAGGCCCGCGAGGTACTGAACGAGATTCGCGGCCTGCACGTCACTGACGCTGCGGACTACCTCGAGTTGTGTGAGCGCGGTATCGCGGAGCCGGTCGGCAAATTGCTCGACGCGGCGGTCGCCAATGCTGAGCACAACGATCTCCAAGACGCCGAGGAGTTGTTTGTCTCCGCCTGCTATGCGGACGAAGGCCCAACAATGAAGCGTTGGCGCCCACGTGCTCGTGGACGCGCGACACGCATTCGCAAGCGCACGTGCCACATCACCTTGATCGTTTCGCGTCTCGATGATGACAAGCTCGAGGTTCGACGCAACCGCGCCGAACGCCGTGCCGCTGGTGGCGCTGCTCCAAAGGCGAGCCGCGCAGCACGTGTGGCCAGGTCCAAGGGCACCGACGAAGTCGGCGAAGACATCGACGAAGTCGGCGAAGACACCGACGAAGTCGGCGAAGGAAGCAATGAAGCAACCGACGGCGTCGCTGCACCGAAAGAGGGCGACCACCCGCACGGTGATGGCTCGCACGCTCCTCTCGACGATGTAGCCGAGATGCCCGAGGGATACCCCGTCAAGGGCAACGCCGATTCAGGCAAGTTCCATCAGCCCAATGGTCGTTGGTACGAGAACACGGTCGCTGAGGTCTGGTTCGCGGACGCAGCAGCCGCAGAGGGCGCCGGTTTCATCGAGGCCGGCACCAAAGCCAAGACCGCCGACACGGAAGAAGAGGAATAAGTCATGGGTCAAAAGATCAACCCCTACGGCTTCCGCCTCGGTATCACCACCGACTGGAAGAGCCGTTGGTTTGCCAACCGTGAGGATTACGCAAACTTCGTTATCGAAGATTCCGTCATCCGCGAGTTCATCATGAAGGACTTGCCTCACGCAGCGATCAGCCGTATCGAGATCGAGCGCAAGTCCAGCCGTGACAGCCTCCGCGTCGATGTGCACACCGCACGTCCAGGAATTGTCATTGGTCGCAAGGGTGCTGAGGCGGATCGCCTCCGTCAGGGCCTCGCAAAGATCACCGGTAACAACAAAGTGCAGCTGAACATCCAGGAGATCAAGACTCCTGAGCTCGACGCTGCGCTGATCGCACAGGGTGTCGCCGACCAGCTCCAAGGCCGTGTCGCGTTCCGCCGTGCAATGAAGCGCGCTGTTCAGAACGCGCAAAAAGCTGGCGCTCTGGGCATCAAGGTCCAAACCTCGGGTCGCCTCGGCGGTTCCGAAATGGCTCGCCGTGAGTGGTACCGAGAAGGTCAGGTGCCGCTACACACGTTGCGAGCCGAGATCGACTACGGCTTCCGCGAAGCACACACCGCAGCTGGGCGTATTGGCGTCAAGGTGTGGATCTACACCGGTGAACGTCTCCCTTACAAGAGCGAAGCTCAGGCGAAGATTCAAAGTGAAGCTGCAATGGCTGTTGGCGAAACCTCTGGTCAGAACAAGCCACGCCAAGTTGTTTCGAGTCCGTCTGCTCCACGTAAGCCAGAAGAAGGCGATGCCGAAGCTGTCGAAGAATTGGCGCCGCTGGTGAAAGAAGCCGATCCCGAGTTCGAGAAGCTCCTCGCTGCTGAAGAGGAAATTGATGCCTCGACTCGCACCAAGGATCAGGCTCCGAACTTCCGTCCCGGCGACGCGGACTGAGAGCAGGTACCTAAATGTTGATGCCCCGCAAGGTTGCACACCGAAAGCACCATCGTGGTCGTATGCGTGGAAACGCAAAAGGCGGCACCGAAGTTACGTTCGGCGACTTCGGTCTCCAGGCTCTCGAGCCAGGTTGGATCACAGCTCGCCAGATCGAGGCCGCACGTATTGCCATGACACGTCACATCAAGCGTGGCGGCAAGGTCTGGATCAACGTGTTCCCGGACAAGCCTGTTACCGAGAAGCCAGCCGAGACCCGCATGGGTTCAGGCAAGGGCAACCCGGAGCGCTGGGTTGCCGTCGTACGCCCGGGACGAATCCTGTTCGAGCTCTCGTTCCACGATGAAGAAGTCGCACGTGAAGCAATCGATCGTGCCATCCAGAAACTGCCGATCAAGGCAAAGTTCGTCAAGCGTGAGGAGGGTTTCTAATGGCAAAGAAGAAGCACTTAGATGAGCTCTCAGACGCTGACTTGCTCGCACGTCTTGAAGAGGTGTCCGAAGAGTTGTTCAACCTGCGTTTCCAGAACGCAACGGGACAGCTCACCAATGTCAGCCGACTGAGCTCGATCCGCAAGGACAAGGCTCGTGTACTCACTGAGCTTCGTGCTCGTGAAATCGCGGCGGCAGAAGCACTTGAAGCCGAGGAGGTCGCATCATGAGCGACGCAGTCACACCCGAGGCCGAAGCCTCGGTCGATACACCTGAAGCCGAGCCAGAGGCCGTGGCAACCACGACCACCGACGTGGCTGATCCGAGCAGCGAGGAAGGCAAGCGCGAGAACCCGCGCAAGATCCGCGAAGGGGTCGTCATCTCGAACTCGATGGACAAGACCGCTGTGGTCGAATCCACCGATCGTGTACGCCACCGTCGCTACGCAAAGACCGTGCAGCGCAACACAAAGCTGTTCGCTCACGACGAGAACAACGACGCCAATGTCGGCGATCTCGTCCGTCTCCAAGAGACCCGCCCGCTGTCGAAGAAGAAGCGCTGGCGTTTGGTCGAGATCATCGAGAGGGCCCGCTAATGATTCAGCAGGAAACCCGTCTCAAGGTCGCCGACAACTCCGGTGCACGTGAGATTCTCTGCATCAAGGTGCTCGGCGGTACACGTCGTCGCTACGCGACCATCGGCGATGTCATCGTCGCAACCGTCAAGGATGCAAATCCCGGTGCGGCGGTCAAGAAGGGCGAAGTCGTCAAGTGCGTCGTCGTTCGTGTCAAGAAGGAAATTCGTCGTCCGGATGGCAGTTACATCCGTTTCGACGAAAACGCAGCAGTGCTGATCAATGAGAACAGCCAACCACGCGGAACCCGCATCTTCGGCCCTGTCGGCCGTGAGCTTCGAGACAAGAAGTTCATGCGCATCGTGTCGTTGGCTCCGGAGGTCCTCTAAATGAAGATCAAAAAGGGCGACAAGGTTCAAGTCATCGCCGGTAAGGATCGTGGCAAGGAAGGCGAAGTAATGTTCGCCTTCCCAGCAAAGAACACGGTCATTGTCGAAGGTGTGAACCTCGCCAAGAAGCACCAACGTCCACTGGGAGAAAACCAGCAAGGCGGAATCATCGACAAGGACATGCCAATGCATGTCAGCAACGTTGCGGTGATAAGCCCCAAGGACGGCAAACCAACACGTGTTGGTTACAAGATTCTCGAAGACGGCACCAAGGTGCGCGTATGCAAGCGCACGGGAGCAGAACTCTGATGGCCACCGCTGTATCCACGGGCACCGTCCCGACGCTGAAGGCGCAATATCACAACGAGATCCAAGCAGCGCTCCAAGAGCAGCTCGGCCTCGACAACGTCATGCAGGTTCCCAAGCTCGAGAAGATCTCGGTGAACATGGGTGTCGGTGAAGCTGCGCTCAACAAGAAGGCGCTTGAGGGTGCTCTTGTCGACTTGGCGATCATCACTGGCCAGAAGCCTTCGGTCACCAAGGCCAAGAAGAGCATCGCAAGCTTCAAGCTTCGCGAAGGACAGATCATCGGCGCCCGCGTCACATTGCGCGGCGAACGTATGTATGAATTTCTCGACCGCTTGATCTCGCTCGCGACACCGCGAATCCGAGACTTCCGTGGTCTGCCTACCAAGAGCTTTGACGGCCGGGGGAACTACACCTTCGGCGTCACCGAGCAGTTGATCTTTCCGGAGATCAACTACGACAACGTTGACGTCGTTCGCGGCATGGACATCACCATCGTCACCACCGCAAACACCAATGAGCATGGCCGTGCCCTGCTCGAAGCATTTGGATTTCCGTTCCGAAAGGAAGGCCAGTAATGGCGAAGAAGGCGCTTGTAAACAAGCAGCAGAAGACCCCGAAGTTCAAGGTCCGCGCCTACACCCGATGCCGCAAGTGCGGCCGTCCTCGGAGCGTGTACAAGAAGTTCGGCCTGTGCCGTATCTGCCTTCGGCAGATGGGTCACGCCGGGGAAATTCCTGGTCTCAAGAAGGCCAGCTGGTAGGGGAAGGAAAAATAACATGACAATGACCGACCCCATCGCAGACATGCTCACGCGCATCCGTAACGCAAATACGGCCATGCACGATGACGTGTCGATGCCATCTAGCAAACTCAAGGAGACGCTCGCTGAGCTGCTTCTCACCGAGGGCTACATAACCAGTTACAACGTTGCTGACAACCCGACCGGTCCCGGTCGCGTCCTCAGCATCGATATGAAGTACTCACCGGAACGTAAGCGAGTCATCTCGGGCATCACCCGAGTGTCGAAGCCTGGTCTCCGTGTTTACCGCAAGTCAAACGATGTGCCACGGGTTCTGGGCGGTCTCGGCGTTGCCGTGCTGTCCACCAACCGTGGTCTCATGACCGATCGCGAAGCCCGTCGCCGCCGTGTTGGTGGCGAGGTGCTCGCCTACGTCTGGTAGGAGCAATCGATGTCACGTATTGGAAACGCACCAGTCGCTATCCCCGAAGGCGTTGAAGTCAACATCAACGGCAAAGAGGTAACGACCAAGGGCTCGAAAGGGGAGTTGTCGATGACACTTCCCGGCCAGATCACCGGGTCCGTGGATGACGGATTCGTCACCCTCGTCCGTCCCGATGACACTGGCAACCACAAGGCCATGCACGGACTTGCTCGCACGCTCGTCAGCAACATGGTTCTCGGGGTCAGCCAGGGCTTCACGAAGAAGCTTGAGATCGTCGGCGTTGGTTACCGTGCTGCAGTCAAGGGCACGAACGCTCTTGAGATGCAACTCGGATTCAGTCATCCGGTTCATATTCAGGCACCGGACGGAATCGAGTTCGAGGTCCCACAGCAGACCGAAATCATCATCAAGGGCATCGACAAACAACTCGTTGGCCAGGTCGCCGCAGATATTCGTAAGTGGCGCAAGCCCGAGCCTTACAAGGGCAAAGGTATTAAGTATGAAGGCGAGCGGGTCATCCGCAAGGCAGGAAAGGCAGCCAAGTAATGAAGAATATTTCTGCCGAACGCCGACGTAACCGTCAGCGCCGTCACTATCGGGTCCGCAAGCAGGTCCAGGGAACGTCCGCACGTCCCCGCCTCGCTGTGTTCCGATCAAACAGGCACATCGTGGCGCAGATCATCGACGACACCACCGGCATAACGCTCGCTTCGGCAAGCACGGTCGAGAAGTCGTGGGATGGTCGTGGCAACACAGCCGAAGCCGCAACCAAGGTCGGCGAGCTCGTTGCGAGCCGAGCCAAGGAAGCCGGTATCAACACCGTCGTGTTCGATCGCGGCGGCAACCTCTACCACGGACGTGTCGCCGCTCTGGCTGACGCGGCTCGCGACGCAGGACTGGAGTTCTGATGGCGTACGAAAACAACAACCGCAGTGATCGCAACGATCGAGGTGGACGCAACGACAACGACGGCGGTCTGCGCGACTCTCGCGTCATTAACATCAATCGCGTGGCCAAGGTCGTCAAGGGTGGTCGTCGCTTCAGCT
Organism: Verrucomicrobiales bacterium; assembly: GCA_047638715.1. Taxonomy (GTDB): domain Bacteria; phylum Actinomycetota; class Acidimicrobiia; order Acidimicrobiales; family SHLQ01; genus SHLQ01. The sequence goes on along the minus strand of JBLIMK010000038.1, from coordinate 403 downwards.
TCACCGCACTCGTCGTAATCGGTGACGGCAAAGGCCAAGTTGGTCTGGGCTACGGCAAGGCCAAGGAGGTGCCTCTCGCAATTCAGAAGGGCACCGAGGAAGCCAAGCGCAACCTGTTCTCGGTTCCGCTCGCCGGCAGCACGATTGTTCACCCCGTCCTTGGATCGATGGGCGCTGGCAGTGTGCTGATGAAGCCCGCAGCACCCGGTACCGGCGTGATCGCTGGTGGCGCTGCTCGTGCGATTCTCGAAGAAGCTGGCATCCAGGACGTGCTCTGCAAGTCACTCGGATCGCCTAACCACATCAACGTCGCTCGTGCGACCATCGCTGGTCTGAAAGATCTGAAGCGGCCTGACGAAATCGCACGCCTTCGAGGCCTCGATGCCGAAGATTTCGTGCCTGC
>JBLIMK010000037.1:0-31170 GCA_047638715.1 Verrucomicrobiales bacterium | reverse complement strand
GGCACCCGGCCGAGACGACTTGCGAGACGCTGCTCGGTAGCTTCGAGCTTTCGAGCGAGTGTGCGGACTGAACGTGGTGCCCAGTCGGCAGCGCGGACCGCATCGAGGATCGCTCCACGAATTCGTTGTGCAGCGAAGCGATCGAATGGGACACCTCGACTCTCGTCGAATCGACGAGCGGCTTCAACCAGACCAAGTGCTCCAGCCCGGGCTAATTCTTCACGCTCGACGTGGCGTGGGAAATGCACGGCCACCTGCAACACGATGTGCTTGACGAGGGGCAGATTCGCCTCGATCATCGCATTCATCTCTTTTGTATTGACCGGGATGTCGATCGTTTCGCCCATAGTGTCTTGCTCCCTCAAATTTGACGTGCATGTGTCGGTCGGCCGACATCACGAAAGAAGTTCTCGGCGCGCGAGAGGAGAAGCTTTAGAAATTTCTTTAGAAACCTCCTGGTCGGTCCTTTGGTCGGCGCGGCGTGGTGGATTCTGTAGCGCAAAGTTCTAGGTCGACAGACCCTTCTCAGTAGGTCTCGTCTGCCCCGATGAAGATCTCTGGACGAAGGCCACGGTCACGAAGACGGTGCAGGAAGTTGGTGGAGTCGACCCATTCCGCCAAACCGCCAGAACCCGGCTCCCCCTCGTCAGGATTTTCGAGGAATCGGGAGATCGCCGTGGCGGCCACAGCTCCGGCGGCGACCGCTGGTCGTTCTGCAACGCCGAGAACGATCTCGATCTGAGCACCATCGCGTGTTCCACGCAGTTCGACACGAACAGCCCCGAGCAGTCCTTCGGGGTGAGGCCTACGCAGCATTGGGAGGTGCATGGTGAGGCGATCGCGACGAGTAGCTGCCAGGCGGGAGGTGATCCGCTCGACGTTGGGATGCATCCGGACGAGAAGCAGTGGGTCGGCGAGCGCGGCACGATAACAATCGGCTGCTTGGACAGGCGGGGGAAACCACGCGAGCTCACGGCCTGAGCCGCCCGGGCGCCTGTTCCACGCCGAGCCGCGCCAGTCGTAGCAAAGTCCCTTGAGGGCCCGATGATGTTGACGTGCGCAATCAGGGCCGCCGGTGCCGAACTTGGAGACGTGGATCTCTCGCAGGTCGTCGATCCGGCGACTGCCGTGTGCAGCCAAGATGTCCGTGAGGCCTGGCATCATGCCGGCGCCGACGACGAGCTTGCACGCATGGGCTTGTGCGAGATCGTCGAGATCGAGCAGGCCCCGCACGTCGGGAACGCTGTCGGCCACCGACACGATCGTGTCAGCTTGCGGTAGGCACCTCTGCGCTAACTCTGCGTGGGTGCCTGCCCGCGTGGCCAGAACGACGAGACTGGCGTCCTTGGGGATCTGACCGCCGGGAGCGGAGGCGACGTGGCCGCCGAGTGCCGACGCTGCCGCTTCAGCGACGCCGTCGACAGCATCGACGAGGGTGATCGAGCAATCCGCGTCGCTCCTGGCGACTTGGCGAGCGATTCTCGTGCCGGTTGCCCCAGCGCCGACGATGGCGACGTGTTGCATCGACTATTCGAGCTCGTTGCCGGAAAGCTCCCGCCAACCACCACTCCGTGGTGGAACACCGCCGGAACCCTTGAGCCGGAGAGCCCCCGCGACCCCAGCGGCGATGCCGAGTGCAGCGATAGCACCTCGTATCAGCCGAAGAATCTGCATAGGTCGATCCTAAGGCACCAAAACCTCGAGCGAAGCAAGATGAGCGCCGGCTTGCGCGTTTCGGCACCTCAGCGCCGAAAGGCGGCTGAATGCGAAGCATTCACGTGGGCCTAGCTGGATTCGAACCAGCGACCTCACCCTTATCAGGGGTGCGCTCTAACCAACTGAGCTATAGGCCCGAAACGTACCCCGAAAGGCTCACGAAACGGTATCGAGTTAACCCCGTCGGGGCAACGTCGAGATGGGACGAGCTGTCTCTTCTTCAACGACGGTGACCCGAATGCCTCCGGTGAGGTCGGAGATTAGGTTCAACAAGATCGCTACGAGGACGGCGAATCCAGTGGCTGCGACGGCGACCACGAGTCCCCCAATTGCGACTGCGCGGAAAATTTCATCGCCGTTGAACGTGAATTCTTCGAGTGCGAATATCTCTTCGGCGAACTGCTCGACATCGGAGATCGTGCCGGCGGTCTCGGCTGCGTTCCATAACAAGACGCTGGCCACCATGGCGACGACCCACATACAGAAGTGGAAGAGCAGCCCAACCTTAAGCACGGACCACGGTTCGATATGGCGAACCAATCGTCGAACTTTTCGAGCACGTAAACGGCGTTCCTGGAGTCGTTCTACCAACATTGGTGAGTCGTTAACCGGAATGACAGCAGGAGTTACGGATTCGGTTTCCGCGAGGGGTCCGCCATTAAAGAAGGTCTCTGCCTTCTCGGTGAACTCGTCTTCCTCGGGTGGCGCCGCGAAGACAGTCTCTTCGGAATCGTCGATCGCTGTCACGAAGCAAGAGTGTATTGCATTCCGAGGCTCCCGACGGGCCGCGTTATTGGGTAGTTCACCCTGGGGAATGAATCGACACCAGAATCCGCTCTGCGAACGCTTCAGCGGTGGCGCTCCCGACTCCTACGACGACCCGCACCACCGATCCGCGGTGCTCGATGGAAATGAGGCGAGCATCGTTGCGATCAGCGGCCCGGGCAGCTGCATCGTTACCGGCGGCTGCGGCCGCCAAGGCTGCTGCGTCTGCCGCCGCGCCTGCCTGCGCGTCGTGGACAGCGGCGGTGCCGAGCCGCATGATTCCAACCGCGAGCGCCCCAGCCACAGCTAGGCCGCCGATCCACAGGACGATTCCTGTCATGACATTCCCTCATCAACATTGTTTTCGAAGCAGGGGAAGTGCTGAAGCCCGAGGTTATTCCTCTTCGGACGGTGACGCCTCGTCGGCGCTCGTTGACGAATCGCCAGAAACGTCTGTTGCGGCGTCGGTGGAGTCGGCATCGATCTCGTCGAGTTCGTCGAGATCGTCCCCTTCGCTGACCAACACCCGCGCCACGGCGGCAACGCGATGGCCGTCGGGAACGTTCATGACCCGGACACCGGATGCATCTCGGCCCTGGGTCGAGATGTTGTCGACGGCGGTACGAATCACCGTTCCGCCGTCTCCGATCAAGATGATGCCCTCGCCCTCGCCGGCCATAAAGGCAGCGACGACCTTGCCCTTCTTGTCGTTGACCCGGATGCCACGGACACCGAGACCGCCACGACCCTTCACCGGGTACTGGCTGAGTTCGGACTGTTTTCCGTAGCCCTCGCTCGTAATGATCAGCAGCTTAGTGTCTTCTTGGGCACGGGCACATGCCACAAGTTCGTCGCTTTCGCGGAACTTCATACCTCGCACACCGGCTGCGGTACGACCCATTGGACGCACTTGCCCTTCATCGAAACGAATCGTCTGACCGTTCTGCGAGACGAGGAAGACGTCCTGCCCTTCGTTGAGCGGAATGACGTCCATCAGCTCGTCATCATCGTTCAGTTTGATGGCGATCAGGCCGGCCTTCAAGTTGCTGTCGTAGGCCGTGAATTGGGTCTTCTTGACCCGACCGAGTTTGGTGGCGAAGAAGAGATACCGGTTCGTCTCGTAGTCGCGAGTGTCGATGATCGCGCGGATCTTCTCTTCGGGTTGGAGCTGCAGTAGGTTCACGATCGCCGTGCCACGCGCGGTCCGGCTCGTCATCGGAATCTGGTGTGCTTTGAGGCGATAGACCTTCCCGCGGTTGCTGAAGAACAGCAGATAGGCATGCGCCGTCGTCTGAATCATGTTGACGACGTAGTCGTCGTCTTTCAGATTCGCACCCGTGACGCCGCGGCCACCCCGGCTCTGTTCGCGGAACTCATCGATCGACATCGTCTTGACATAACCACCAGCAGACATGGTGAAGACGAGGTCTTCATCGTCGATGAGATCCTCGATGTCGATCTCGCCCGGGTCGTGCATGAGGATGGATCGACGCTCGTCCGCAACCTCGTCCCTTACCTCTGTCAGCTGCTCGCGAATTACCTCGCGGAGGCGGTCCTTGTCATTGAGGATGAGCTCGAGCTCGGCGATCGCTAGGCGAAGCTCTTCCATCTCCTTGTCGAGATCGGCACGACCGAGACGGGTGAGGCGGCTGAGTGGCATGTCGAGAATGTGATTCGCTTGAATCTCGGAGAACTCGAATGGGTTCGCCATGAGCGCGTCGCGGGCGGCGGATTTGTCTTCTGACGCTCGGATAGCAGCGATGATCTCGTCGATGAGATCGAGGGCCTTGATGAGTCCCTCGACGATGTGGGCTCGAGCCAGCTTCTTATCGAGACGGAACTGGCTTCGACGGGTGATGACCTCTACTTGGTGCTTGATGTAGGGCACGAGGAGTTCGCGCAGGTTGAGGGTGCGGGGTACCCCATCGACCAACGCAACGGCGTTCATGCCGAAGCTGGTCTGCAGCGGGGTGCGCTTGTAGAGGTTGTTGAGCACGACGAGCGCCGGCGCGTCGCGCTTGAGCTTGATCTCGATCCGGGTCTCGCCCTTGGACGAGAAGTCGTTGATATCGGCGATTCCGTCGATTTCCTTGGCGGAGAGCAGCTCTTTGATCTTGGCAAAAACCGAGTTCGGGCTCACCTGATAGGGAAGCTCGGTGACGACGATCGTGTCGTTGGTTTTGCCTTCGACGATTTCGGCCTTGGCCCGCATCTTGATGCTGCCCTTGCCGGTTCGGTACGCCTCGGCAATTCCGGATCGACCCATGATGAGACCGCCCGTTGGGAAGTCGGGGCCCTTGATGAAGGCCATGAGGTCGCCAGGTTCAGCGTCGGGGTTGTCGAGCAGGTGCAGCGTTGCGTCGATGACCTCGCCCAAGTTGTGCGGCGGAATGTTGGTCGCCATACCGACAGCGATGCCCTGGCTGCCGTTGACCAGCAGGTTCGGGAACCGGGCCGGGAGAACCTCAGGCTCGGAGAACTCGCCCGAGTAGTTGTCGAGGAAATCGACGGTGTTCTCGTCGATGTCGGCAAGCAGTCGCAGCGCCAGCGGATCGAGACGACACTCCGTGTATCGAGCCGCAGCGGGTGAATCGTCGGGGGTGTAGCCGAAGTTGCCCTGCGGTTCGATGAGGCGATGGCGCAAAGAGAAATCCTGCGCCATACGCACGAGCGAGTCATATATCGCTGCGTCGCCATGTGGGTGGTACTTACCCATGACCTCACCGGTGACGCGAGCCGACTTCATCGTCGGGCGATCGGGGTTGGCGTTGAGCTCGTTCATTGCCCACAAGATGCGGCGATGGACGGGCTTCAATCCGTCGCGCACGTCGGGAAGCGCGCGGGACACGATGACCGACATTGCGTAGTCGAGGAAGGATCGCTCCATCTCTTCTTGAATGTCGATTGGTTCGATGGCGAACTGGGCGCCATCTCCTGAGTCGGTGATGTCAGACATGTACGGCGTCTCCTAGATGTCCAAGAAACGAACGTCTTTGGCGTTCGTCTGGATGAAGTGCTTGCGGCGAGAAACGTCCTCGCCCATAAGGGTGCTGAACACCTCGTCGGCCAAGGCCGCTTGATCGACCGAGACCTGCAGAAGTGTTCTGTCGCCCGGGTTCATCGTTGTTTCGGCCAACTCTTGCCATTGCATTTCGCCGAGACCCTTCAGACGTTGGAAGTCCTTCTTATGGTTCGGGTGCTCCTCGAGCCAGGCGTCCTTTTCACGGTCGTCCTTGAGGTACACCTTGCTCTTGCCTTGCGTCGTCGAATACAGCGGCGGCTGAGCGATGTAGACGTGCCGGTTCTCGACCAACTCGCGCATCTGGCGGAAGAAGAACGTGAGCAGCAGCGTGCGAATGTGGCTGCCATCGACATCGGCGTCGGCCAGCAGGATCACCTTGTGATAACGAATCTTCTCGATATCGAACTCGTCGCCGATACCTGCGCCAATCGCCTGGGTGAGGGTTTGCACTTCGTTGTTTTTCAACATCTTGTCGAGGCGAGCACGTTCGACGTTGAGGATCTTGCCGCGAATCGGGAGAATCGCCATCGTCCGTGGATCGCGGGCCTGGATCGCCGAACCGCCAGCGGAGTCGCCCTCCACAATGAAGATCTCTCGCTCGCGGGGGTCCTTGGAGGAGCAGTCCTTGAGCTTTTCTGGCATTCCGGCACCATCGAGCGCCGTCTTGTTGCGGATGGTGTCGCGTGCGGCTCGAGCGGCCTCACGGGCCCGCTGAGCGGAAATCGACTTGTTGATGACGAGCCTTCCCTCGGCAGGGTTCTCCTCGAGCCATTCCGCGAGCTTTTCGTTCGTGGCCTTCTCGACCATTGAACGCACCGACACGTTGCCCAACTTGTCCTTAGTCTGACCCTCGAACTGTGGATCTTGCAGACGCACCGAGATGATCGCAGTGAGGCCTTCTCGCACGTCGTCGCCCGAGAGATCTTCGGAGTCCTTGAGCAAGTTCTTCTCTTTGCCGTACTTGTTGATCGTGCGAGTCAGCGCCGAGCGGAATCCGGTCTCGTGCATGCCACCGCCACCGGTGGTGATGCCGTTGGCAAAGCTGTGGAGGCCATCGGAGTTGAAGCCCGTGTTCCACTGGAACGCGATCTCGACCTCTTGTACTTCCTCTTGGACTTCGAAGAAGCCCACCTTCGCGAAGAGCGCTTCCTTGGACTGGTTAACGTGGCGCACGAAGTCGATGATGCCGCCCTCGTAGTGGAATTCGATCCAGCCGTCTTCGTTGGCGTCCTCGTGTGGCTCGCTTCGCCGCAGGTCCTTGAAGCGGATGCGCAGTCCACGGTTCAAGAACGCCATCATCTGAAAGCGATCGAGGAGTGTCTGGGCGCGAAACTCGGTCTCGTCAAAGATCGTGTCATCAGGCCAGAAGCGAACCGCGGTTCCGGTGCGGTCATCGGGGGCGTCGCCGCGGACTTCGAGCTTCGTCTGAACACCGCCGCCATCCGTGAAGTCCATGTAGTGGTGTTTGCCTTCGCGGTCGATTTCGACCTCGACCTTGCTGCTCAGTGCGTTAACCACGGAGATACCCACGCCATGGAGGCCGCCGGCGATTTTGTAGCCTCCATCGCCGAACTTACCGCCAGCGTGCAGCACGGTCATGACGACCTCAGCTGCGGACATGCCTTCGAACTTTGGATGCTCACCTGTAGGGATGCCACGACCATCGTCGCGGACCTCGACCGAGCCATCGGTGTGCAAGATGATCTCGATCGCCGAGCAATGGCCGGCCATGGCCTCGTCGACCGAGTTGTCGACGACCTCGTAGACCAAGTGATGCAGACCCTGCGGGCCGGTCGAGCCAATGTACATACCCGGCCGTTTGCGGACGGCTTCGAGACCCTCGAGGACGGTGATGTTCTCCGCATCGTACGACCCCTCGACAGCGACGGTCTCGCTCCGTTCGGGGGAGCTCTCAGACTGGCTCATGCAAGGCCTTTCACAGCGAAATTCTTCCACCCCGTGGGTGAAAATTACGTTGCTGTAATTGTACCACCGAGCACTGTCATCTACTGGGCACGAAGCGCATTCCCGATGGGGCGCAAAATGTCTGTTTTTTGGTTGAAAAATCAACCAACTTCACCGAGAAAGCTGCACCGAAATCTCGGTGATCTCGACGGTCTCCAGCATGGTCGATATCCGTCGAAGAAGTTCCTCACTCATCCACCGCATCTCACTCGCCCACGCCGGGTCGTCGACCTCTATGAACAAGACCCCGTTCGTGATCTTTGTGGGTCGTGTGTGAGCCGCGATCACCTCTCCAACAAGGCGCTGCCAGTCGGAGAAAACCTGCTCCACGACGTCGGCCTTTGGCGCGGCCAAATGTGTCATCACCCGTTCGAGCCCTTTGCCAACCTTCTGAGGGCCGTCTCGAAACCGTCGATACGGGCTCCATGGACGCTCGTTAGGAGAGGACACGTGCACCCTCGAGCCGAATTGTGGCATCGACGACAGCCCCAGGCGGCAGATCGACCGCCGAGGTCAGCAGGGTCTGCCCATCGGGGAGCGCCGCCACGAGTGCCGCTGAACGGTCATCATCGAGCTCGGAGAAGACATCGTCGAGAACCAGAAGCGGCGCGACACCAGTGGTCGACCGCACGAGCTCATGTCCAGCGAGACGGAGCGCCAGCGCGAGCGATCGTTGTTCGCCCTGTGAAGCATGGGTACGGGCGGGCATGTCGTTCAACACGATCTCGATCTCGTCACGATGGGGCCCGACGGTGGTGACGCCGCGGCGAACATCGTTGGCTCGAGCATCGGCCAGTGCCTGCTCCAGCCCGATGGGATGCCAGGGCGCGACGTACCGCAACTCGACCTTATGCATTCCACCTGCCACAGATTGCAAGGCGCTCGTCACCAGCGGCGAAAGTCGCGCAACTGCATCGGCTCTGAGCGCACCCAGTTCGTCGCCTGCGGTCGCCAGCTTCGTGTCCCACACGTCGAGTGTGAAGGCCGCATCCTTGTCGAGTCGGCCGTGGATGCCCTTGAGCAGCGCATTCCGCTGCTTCAGCACCTTTTCGACCTGTGCCCGGACGGCTTCATTTCGCGGGTGAAGCCCCACGACGACGTGATCGAGATAGGTCCGACGCTCGCCCGGAGATCCCTTGATCATCACGAGGTCGTCGGGAGCAAAGACGGTGACCGACATTACGCCGAGCAGATCGCGCGTTCGCTGGATGCGCTGGCGATTCATCTGGATGCGAGCTCGCCCGGTGCGCGGAAGTTCGGCCTCGAGCAACAGCTCGCGCTGATCGCTTCGGAGCTGTGCCCGCGCAACCGCTGTTTCGGCACCGCGGCGAACGAGCGCCTCTGTCGGCGCGCCGCGAAACGATCGCATCGTCGTGAGCCATGCAATCGCCTCGACGATATTGGTCTTCCCGGACCCGTTCGGGCCAATGAGCGCCGTCACCCCGCGCGCGAACTCGAGATCGACCGATTCGTGTGAACGAAAGTCGGTAAGCCACAGCCGTTCGAGCACCAGCGCCGAGGTCGAGTCATCCACCGGGCCACCGTACCGGGCCAAGCCGTCGCGTCCGTCGCCGCGAAGGACGAACGGCGGCGCACGACACTTTGGGTCGACAGGCCCCTCAGGTAGAAGGGCGACAGGCCGAAAGGAGGTCTATGGATCGTCATGTGCGGTGGTTTCGACGCGAGATCGCTGTCGCTGTCGCGCAGCGACTCGCCATCGAAACTGTGTGCGTGGGGCTGCTCACGCTCGTCATCCTCCTGCTCGCAAACGTGGGGCTGCTCGCCGCGATCGCTGCCGCGCTACTCGTCGTTCCCGTCTCTGGCGTCCTGCGAATCGGCGTTGCGTACGTGAACAATCCGACTTCGAGCACATACCTGATCCGGTGGCCACGACCATCTGGATCACTCTCGTCCGTTCCACAAACCAACTGCGGGTCGAAGGTCGACCTCGCACTCAACATCACCCAATTCGAGATCTATGGCACGTTTTCCGAATTGGGTGGCGCACAGGTCAACGTGTACACCAGCACTACGTCGTCGCTACTCGTCATGACGAGTAGCGACGATGACATCATCGTGCTTTCAGGCCTCTCCGACGGCCGCCTTTGCGCAAGCAGCACCCAATTCCTTCCCCCCCACGAACATCTCGTGTTGAACAGGTTGACCACGGGCGACGTTCGGGATCTGCTCGCTAGCCACTATCAGCTCATCGGGGAGCTCACAAACATCCACGACACTCGAACCGTGGCTCCCAAGATCGAGTTTGTGGTCGATCTTCTTGCGACCGAATGGGACGCATGGGAACAAATCGGCCCGTTGCTCGGCCCGTTTGTTGCGATCGACACCCGCTTCCAGCCAAGCCTCTTGAGAGTCGCCGTCTCCCACGACGAACTGCGGGCCCGGTCACTTTCGACCTCACCACCGACGATCGCTGGGCCGGGGGTCACAACGCCCGTTGTTACGACTGCCTCGAATCTCGAAGCGCCGCCCAAACCTGACGTCCCGTCATTGCTCGGAGAGCGGGCACGAATCGCCTTGGAACGAACCGAACGGGCAAAGACCGCAGGCGACGGACCTCCTCCCGAACTTCGGCGAGCGAGCTGATGATCGCCGTTCTGCTCGCGACCCTCTCGGGCCTCTCCTACGGCGCTGGCGACTTCTCTGGCGCCTTAGCGACCAAACGAAACAACGCCGCGCTCGTCACGCTCATCGTGCAGGTCATTTCGTTCGCTGCCCTCGGCGTCCTTCTTCTCTTCACCTTCGATGGCGCAATCACGACAGCAGATCTCGCCTGGGGTGCGCTCGCTGGACTCGGCGCGACCGTGGGGCTGACGACGTTCTACCGGGCGCTCGCCGAGGGTCCAATGTCGACCGCAGCGTCGGTGACCGCCCTCATTGGTTCGCTCCTCCCCGTATCGGCTGGCCTACTCCTTGGCGAGGTGCCCAACAACCCGACGTTGGTCGGCATCGCACTGGCGATTCCCTCGGCCATCATCGTGTCGATCGGAGGGCTCGAAGCTCACTCCCTCGCACGCACGCTCAACCCACGAGCACGCGCCGCCGCTCGTGCCCAGATCGCTGCCACACGACGACTGAGCATCGTCGCGGGCCTCGGGTTCGGTGTGTTCTTCGTCGCGCTCGCTCAGGCCTCGCCAGATGCAGGTCTCTTCCCGCTCGTCGGGGCGCGGGCTGCGTCCATCGTTGTCCTCGCAGCGATCCTGACCTTCCAAAAGACATGGAACCGCGTCGATCGAGCCGACTATGCGCCGATCGGCGTGGCCGGATTACTCGATTGCGCCGCAAACAGCTTCTACCTGCTGGCACTTGCCGGTGGATCCGTCACCTGGGTGGCGGCGGTCGTTTCGCTCTATCCAGCAGCCACGGTGATTCTGGCGCGGATCTTCTTGAAAGAACATCTCTCCCGCGTGCAGATCGTTGGTCTAGTCATGGCCAGTTCTTCGCTCGTGTTCGTGGGTCTTGGAGCGACCTGACCTGACCTGCAGCTGGGTAATTTGGTCCAAAAAGCCTCATTCGTCTTGGAAAGGCACCCATCGCGACCGATACGAGTTGCATGAAGAATGTGCTTGAGGGTCGGATCAATTCAGCGTGGAAAATCTGGATTGGGGTATCCGTCGCACTAACGACGATCTACTTCGTTGTCGAGAAATCCGCTACATCCAAACTTGTCTTGTACAACGGTGTTGGACTGCTGTCCATCGCCCTCGTGCTCTTGGGCCTGCGGGTCAACAAGCCTGAGACGCTGCAGCCTTGGTTGTGGTTCGCAGGTGGCCTGGTCTCATTCCTAACGGCGGACGTCATCTATTACGTTCTCGAGCTTCGTGCAGGTGAAGCTGGTCCGCCGTTCCCGAGCATCGCCGACCCCTTCTATCTCGCGATGTATCCCCTGATGATCATCGGGCTCACCAAGCTCGTTCGAGCGGTAGCTCCTGGGCGCAGCCGAGCAAGCCTCATCGATGGTGTGGTCGTGGCCGTTGCTATGTTCGGCATCATCTGGGTGTTGTTCGTCGATGACGTCGTCCTCGTCGAGCAAAGCTTCTGGTCGCTCGCTGTATCGCTCGCCTACCCGGTGGTGGACGTCGCCCTCCTCGCCGTGGCGGCGCGATTGCTCGTAACCGTGCGTTTGAGCCACCCACCCTTCGCCTTGATCGTGGTCGCTATTGCTGCTCTGGCCATTGCCGACATGGCGTATCAGATCGCACTCAACAGCGAATCTGGTTTCTCGACCGGAACATGGATCGACGCCTTCTGGCTGACCTTCTACATCGGTTTCGCCGTCGCAGCTCTCCACCCGGCGCTTGCCCGCCCTACACCGCAACACTCCGACGAGGATCGCCTCACCACAATCCAGCTCGTCATCATGTTCTTCGCGACGCTCAGCGTGCCGCTGATCGACCTCTTCTGGGGCAACGCGGAAGATCGCACCGTGACGATCGCCGCATCGGCAGCCCTGTTCCTGATGATCTTGGTCCGGATCTACGACCTGATGAAAACCGTCGAGATGGGCAAGGATCGCCTCCGCCACGACGCCGAGCACGACTCACTTACCGGTCTCGCCAACCGTGTTCGATTTGCCGAACGCACTGAAGCCGCTCTCGCCAATACAGATAAGAAGCACCCGGTCGCTGTGCTCTTCATCGACCTCGACGATTTCAAAACCGTCAACGACAGCCTCGGTCATCAAGCTGGCGACCAGCTGCTCGCAGAAGTTGCGAACCGGCTGGAAGGCGTCGTCCGCGACGGCGACACGGTCGCTCGATTTGGTGGCGACGAGTTCGCGGTGCTCCTCGAATCTGCCGTCGACCGGCGAGATGCAATGAACGTTGCTCGTCGCGCGCTGGACGCACTCGGAGAGCCGATCGAGATCGGTGACCGCGACGTGCGGGCTCTCGCTTCGATCGGCATTGCCATGGACCTCGAAGGAGCGAGCGACGTCGACACAATGATGAGGAACGCCGACGTTGCGATGTATCTATCGAAGAGTCGCGGCAAAGGCCGATTTGAATTCTTCGAAGACGCAATGCACGAAGAGGCGGTCGAGCGCCTGGACCTCAAGGTTGATCTCCAACGTGCACTCGATGAGGACGAGTTCCTTCTCCACTACCAGCCGATCTTCAACCTTAAGACCGGCAAGGTCGATCTCGTCGAGGCTCTCATTCGGTGGAAGCATCCAGATCGCGGCTTGGTGAGCCCGGACAAGTTCATCAGCCTGGCCGAAGAGAACGGCTTGATCGTGCCGATCGGGAACTGGGTTATCCACGAGGCTTGCAAGCAGGCGGCCGCCTGGCAACAGATCGAAGGCTGCGAAGACATCTCCGTGTCGATCAACCTGTCGATGCGTCAACTGCAGGACGACCAGCTCATCCATGCACTGACGAGCGCCATTGCCGCAACTGGCGTAACCGCGACCAACCTGGTCTTGGAGATCACTGAATCGATGCTCGCCATCGACGCCGAGAAAAGTGTCGGTCTGCTCGGACAGTTGAAGACGATCGGCGTCAAACTCGCTATCGACGACTTCGGAACCGGCTACTCATCGCTCAGCTACCTGAAGGCGTTCCCGGTCGATGCCATCAAGATCGACCGCTCCTTCATCAACGAGTTGCATCGGTCTTCGACATCGTCAGCGCTCGTCGAAGCGGTCGTGAACCTCTCGACAGCACTCGGCGCGTATACGGTCGCCGAGGGCATCGAGTACTCCGATCAGGCAGACATTCTTCGCCGACTTGGTTGCGACCTCGGTCAGGGCTTCTACTACTGCCGTCCACTTCCCGGTGGAGCACTCACCCAACTATTCCAAGACCATTTGGACGACGAACTCGAGCCTCTCGAAGCCTGGCGTCGTTCTGCAGAGGAGATCCAAGAGCGAAACTTCGATTCCGAAGTACGCATGGGCTTGAGCGAGATCCGAGCGGTCGCCAAAGACATCGACGCTCTCGCCGACGACCTCAACATGCCGGTCATGGCGAGAACCCCATGGCTCACACACTGGGCCGAGGCTTTCACCAACTGGACGCCGATGGTGGTCGAGATTCGCACCCCGCAGACACAACAGCTCGCCGGCTGCGCAATGCTGGCGATCGACAAACGAGCAGAAGTAGCGACGGTCGTGGCGCTGGGTCACAGCAGCTCGCTCTTCGCTGGACTCCCTGCGAGAGATGCAACTGCGGCAAAAGCTCTGGCCAGGGCCATCGTCAAAGCGCTCGATAATGCCGCCGAGGTCTGGTCCCTCGACCTCGAACAACTGCCCGATCATGATCCCACACTCGGCTATCTGAAGGAAGAGCTCGACAACGGGCAACTCCTCCCCGAACTTCGTGTGCCTCGCGTGCTCTTCTCCACCGCGCACAACGTCGACGAGATCCTCTCCAAGAGCAAGCGCAAACAGCTTCGTCGTGCTCGCCAAAAGATCAATAACGCCGGTCTTGAGATGGTCATTGCGTTTGACCGAGGCCGGGCGATCAGCTCCGAACTGCTCGACGAGGTCGAAACCGTCCATGTGCAACGCGACCGCGACGCCCGTCGCAACAGCGATCTCGACCGCCCCGCCGAGCGAGAATTCTGGCGCCGCGTGGTCGAGGGTGGCCACGACGAATGGGAAGTCGAGATCGCTACATTGCGTCTTGATGGTCACCTCGCCGCTTACGCTGTCGCCATTCTCGATGGCGATACGTACCGCATCTACGACGGCCGTATGGCCACCGAGTGGCAGGACTATTCACCAGGTCGACTGGTAGAGGCCGCCTCGTTGTCACGTGCGCTTTCCGACCAACGCTTCTCCGTCCTCGACTGGATGTCGGGAATTGCGGCCGAGAAGCTGCTGACCACGAACTTCGCGGAGAGTCGGGCGCGCCTAGTCGCCACGTCGGGCAGCCGAGGCGTCAAGCCAAAGACCGCCAAGACGAAGGTCACCGCAGAGGTATAACGAACGCAGGTTGCGGCCCAGCCGGTTTGGCTAGGACCGCAAGATTGCTGTTCACGCCTACCGCGTCTGGAGAACGAACGGCAGCACTGGACCGGTGCCCGCGTCTTGCAACAGCTTCGCCGCGACCGTGATCGTCCAGCGACTGTCGGCCGAGTCATCGAACAACAAAACGGGGCTCGATCGAAGCGATTCCTCGGGCAGTTCTCCTGCATCGACCGACAGCAACCCCCACACATTCGCCAGTTGAAAGGCACTGTTCGATTGTTCGGGCTGCCAGCCGGCCTCAGGATCTCGAACGAGGCCATGATGCACGGGCAACTTCCCGAGCTTGCCAATCTCGGTTGCAATGGTGTCGAGAATCTGACCACGTCGGCGCGATGGCATTACACAGATCCACGCCGGGCGTTGTTCCCAATCCCAACGACGCAGGATGCCGACGATCCCGTTCACCAGCTCGGGAGAGATCGCCGTGATCGAGCCGTCGACGAGACCAGCGACTTCTGGCCCCCACCCACCGTCGCCGAGACGGCTAAGCGCACGCCCCGAACGAGCTTGTAGCGCTGGCGCAATCTTGCCCTTTGGTTCATCGAGCGACGGCGCCCACTGTCGTCGGGGTTCGATGCTGATGTCGACCCCGCGCAGGTGATCGCGAGCCTCCATCGCACCCGTTGATGTCGCAGCCTCCCACCGCGGCGCTCCTCCAGCTGCCGTGACGCAGCGGTCACAACGGCCACAATCGGCGGCCTCGTCATCGTCGAGGAGGTCGCGGAGGTACCGAAGTCGACATCCCATGTGCGATGGATAGTTGCGCATCTGCTCAGTCTCGAGTGCACGCAGTTCGCGGAGGCGCTCGGCGAGCTCGCCGTCGTAGCTCCACGCCGTCGACGTGCGCAGCCATCCTCCCTTCATCCGGCGGACAGCGCCTTGCACATCGAGGATGCTGAGCAGTGTGCTGAGTCGTGAACGGCCCATGTTGACTGCCGCTTCGAGCCTCGGGATCGAGACGGGCGAAGTTGTGTTGAGGTGGTCGAGAACACGCTGGCACACCTCTTCTGACGGCATCGAGACCGATTCAAACCACTTCCAGATGCGCTCGTCCTCCGTCGGACGAGGAAGAGCGATCACCTCTGCCTCAGGGATTGCACGGCCTGCGCGGCCGATCTGTTGGTAGTACGCGACCGGCGTGGGTGGAAGCCCGAGATGGATACAAAAAGCCATGTCGGGCTTGTCGAATCCCATGCCGAGCGCGCTGGTCGCGACGAGCGCTTTCAGTTCGTTGTTGCGGAGTCGGTCTTCGAGCCGCTCGCGATCTTCCGGTGCCGACGAGCCGGAGTAGGCAGCGACCTCGTGGCCTCGTTGACGCAACCAATCGGCAGCCGTGATGGCCTGATCGACGGTCAGGGCATAGATGATTCCCGAGCCTTCCATTTCGCTGAGATTGTCGGCGACCCACGCCAAACGTTCGGCGTCGTCGTCGAGTTCGATGACCGAACAATGCAACGATGCTCGATCGAGACTCGTGCGCAGAACCACGGTGTCCGAGCCCAGCTGACTGGCGACATCGTCGGTGACCCGCTGATTTGCGGTCGCGGTCGTGGCGAGAATCGGTGCCCAGGCAGGAAGCTCGTCGATGACCTTGCGCAGCCGGAGGTAGTCGGGTCGAAAGTCGTGGCCCCAATCCGAGATGCAGTGGGCTTCGTCGCACACCAGGGCAAACGGCCGCGACAACATCATGGAAAAGACCCGCTCGCGAAAGCCTGGATTGGCCAATCGTTCCGGGGCGATGAGCAGCAGATCGATCTCGTCGTTGATCAACGCGTCTTCGATCTCCCCCCAATTATCGGTGTTCGAGGAGTTGATCGTTTCGGCCCGCAGCCCCAGCTTCGACGCGGCGCTCACCTGGTCACGCATCAGGGCGAGCAATGGGGAGATGACGATGCTCGGGCCCCAACCGCGGTCGCGCAGCATGCGAGTGGCCGAGAAGTAGACAGCCGATTTGCCGAACCCCGTGCGGGCCACCAACAACGTGCGCTTCCGACCGGCCACAACCGCGGTGACCGCTTCGAGCTGCTCGGGCCTCGGTTGCGCATTGGGTCCAGCGAGCGCCTGGACGTGCGTCGTGAGTTCGGCTGCGACCTCTTCGGGCGTGGGTCGTGGGGGTTCGATCAGTTCGACGGTCATGGCCCAGTCACCTTACGAACCGTCTCTGACATCGCCCTACTCGACGATGACGAGCGACTTACTCGACGGAAATGCGGCCGCCGATCCGGAGCAGGTTGCCGTCGAGATCGAGCAGCGCGAACTCGCGAAGGCCGTAGTCGGTGTAGCTGATCGAGGTCAGGCGGCCGACCTTGCCCGCGACCCGAGCAAACCCGGGGGTGTTCGTGATGCCGTTCCACCTCGTGTGCAGTGCGTTGGCTTCATCGTCGGTCTCGAATCGGATGTAGGCCGCGTGGTCGTTCGACTTCGGCTTGACCTTGCCCGCGCAATAGAAATGCAGCTCCATGCCGATCGTGTGTTCTAGGAGCAGATAGTGGTCGCCAAAGCGATCTATCTCTGTGAAGCCGAGCAACACATAGAACGCGGTCGTCGCATCGAAGTCGCTACTCGGCAGGATCGGAATCTGCTTCGGTTCCATGACTCCGGTCTAGCCCATCAGCTGCTCGTCGAGTGGGTAGTGGGTCATCACCTCGGGACCATCTTGGGTGATAAGCACCTGCTCTTCGTACTTGACACCGTCGCCTTCACCCACGGCCCCGACGTAACTTTCAACGCACAGGACCATGCCGGGCTGAAGGACGTCGTCGTAACGGTTCTCACCGCGAAATATCGGATCGATGCGCGGGTATTCATCGCACATGCCGACCGCGTGCGCGATACACGGGTATGCCTGCTCGTGGAATTCCTCGGACTGCACGTATGCCCTCTTCTGGAAATCGAGGAGCGTCACCCCGGGCTGTGCGAGCTCGACGTTGTGCTCGACTTCGGCGACCGCTAGTTGATAGAGCTGGCGTTGGCGCGCCGTCGGGCTGCCCGGGCCGCAGAACAAGGTGCGAGAGATGTCGGCGAAGTATCCGAAGGGCCCGACCATGTCGGTGTCGAATGCGACGAGATCGCCGGCTTCGAGCCTGCGTGGTGAGGCTTCTTGCAACCACGGGTTGGTTCGAGGGCCCGAACACAACATGCGGCCATCGTGCCATTCACCATCGTTCGCGAGGTTGACATAGGTGAGCAGTGCCCACAGTTGGGTCTCGGTGACGCCAGGCGCCATCGTCTCCTCCACTTTTGCCATACCGAGTTCGGCCACCGCAATCGCCCATCGCATGCACGCCAACTCGTCGTCGGACTTGATGAGCCGGGCGCGCTCGGTGACCGGCATTCCATCGACGACCTCAACTCCGCGAGCTTCGAGAGCCTGGGTCACGCTTGGGTTGATGTACTCCAGCCCGACCCGGCGGTTCGTCGCGCCGATCTCGTCGAGGTAGCGGACGATCTCGTCGGCGACGTTCGACGATCCCTCGCCCATTCGCTCGCCTCCATCGAAGTAGCACAACGCGTGGCCCGGTCGTCGTTCGATCGAGGGATCGAGCTCTCCGTAGGCCCCGTGGACGACGGTCGGGCCATCGACCGAGATGAACGCATACGTCGTTGGCGTTCGCGATTGAAAGAGCTGATAGCTGCGATAGTCGATCGCGTACCGCAGCGAGATCGGATTGTGCACGAGCACCATGTCGAGATCGCGGCCGACGAGTTGCTCACGAATTCGACCCAAGCGATATCGGTGCAACCGGTCCGCGTCGATCCGAGGCAGAGGCCGTTGCTTTACGAGTTGACTCCAGTTGTCGGCGATCACCGCCTGGTCTGGGTGCACGGTTTCGTCTCGACCCATGGTGCAGTCTTCGCCGAGAACTGAACGTTTGTCCAGTGGTTCGAGTTCGTCAGCTGTCGATCAGCGGAAACTCCGCAGAGTCGAGCCGGTCGCCATCGACGAGCGAATCGGTGAGCAGTGGCACGGACACGCCGATCCGCGGCTCGTAACGAACGTCATCGCCGCAATATCGAACCGTGTAACCCCGCCTTCGACGATCGGGCGCCGTGTTGCCGGCCGACCCGTGCACCGTCATACCGTTGAACACATAGACATCGCCCGGTTCCGCATCCCAGCTCACGATGTCGAACGAATCTCGGTCCGCCTCGATGTCGGGGATCGGCTCGTACTCCGGGTTGCGCTCGTAGCCCGACTCACTGTTGTTCGGGCCAAAACTCTCCGGCTGAAACCAGCGGTCCCAGCGGTGTGACCCGCGGACGAATTCGAGTCGCCCGGTGGTGGCGTCGACGTTGTCGAGCGCGACCCACACCGACACGACATCGCGGCCCGAGATCGGCCAGTACGGCTGATCGTTGTGCCACCTCGTTCGATGATCGGTCGCGGCCTCCTTGACGAACAGCTGGTCGTACAAGAGATTCATCTGCTGCGCGCCCAGGAATTGTCGCGCCAGCCCCGTTGCAGGTGAGTCGAGGCAGAAGGCTGCAAAGTCCGGATCGTTCTGCCAGATTCGAAGGTTGCCGTGGAAGCGCCCGCCGTCGACCTCGTAGGAATGATCGAAGGGAGCTGGGTTCTCGATGTCACGCTCTATCGCCGCGGCAAGTCGCTCGAGCCAGTCGGACCCGATCGCTTGCCTAACCACCATCGCCCCATCGGTCTTGAACTGCGCGATCTGTTGGTCGGTGATGTTCATGGTCTGGTCATTCTTGTGACGCGGCGCCGCGCACGTGGGAGCGCGACAGCGTTTCGCCAGCGAGGGTTATGCGGTGCATCTGTCGGCGATGCCCTTCGTAGTCGTTGAGCGCCCAATGCCAGGTCGACCGGTTATCCCACATCGCAACGGAGCCGGGCTGCCATGCGAACTGGAACGTGTGCTCGTGGCGAGCAATGTGCAGGAGAAGGGTGTCGAACAGCTCTTTGTTCGCATCTTCGTCGCCGGGCCCGAGAAGCCGGATCGTAAATCCAGGATTGATGAAGAGGCTCGGCACGCCGGTTGCGGGATGCGCGACCACGACCGGGTGAATTGTGTCCTCCAGCCGTACGTCGTGACGGTTGTCGAACCGCTCACCGACCTTTTTGGCGTAGGCGGATTCAGGTCCGAAGATGTGGGCGCTCGAGTGGACTGCATCGAGATCGCTGACCCGATCCTTCAGTTCCGGGGCCAGCGTTTCCCATGCCCGCTGCGTGGAGAGAAAACGCGTGTCGCCACCGACTGGAGGAAGGTCTCGTGCGACAAGAATCGACCCTCGGGCCGGCGCGATGTCATAAGAATGATCGGTGTGCCACCCTCCACCGATGTTGAGTTCATCGGTCGGTTCCTTGAGGACGTCGGCGATCTCGTCGAACCCCTCAACGTTGGAGAAGAAGCGGTTCACATCGATCTCACCAAGCTTCAACGCCAGGTCGGTATGTTCCTGCTCGGTGAGCTCTTGGTCTCCGAAGACGAGGAGCCCGTGCTCGGCCCATGTTTCGTTGACGAGGTCAGCCTCGGTCGATGTCAGCTTCGACAGTTGCAGGTCGTGTACTTCGACACCGACGCCGTCGGATAACGATGTCACCTTCATCTGATCCCCCGACTAGTCGGTCCTCTCACGGTAGCTCGCTCTGTCGACGGCTGGCCGTACCCCGCGAGGGTGCCCGCGTCACGCGCGTTCACTGTTCTGTGAGCGCTGGTGGGCCAATCTGGCCCACCATGCTTCAAATTTCGGTGAGGTGCGTTAGCTGCTGGCGTCGTGGAATTGGCCCGCGATGGGGTTGCGGTAGACGTCGGTGTGGTCGGCGGCGAGGGTTTCGTTGCCGAGGATGATGTCTGCGGCGCGTTCGGCAATCATCATCGTCGGTGCATAGATATTGCCGTTGCTCACCGCTGGCATCACCGACGCATCGACGACAAACAGCCCTTCGGTGCCGTGCACCTGCATGGTCTCTGGATCGACGACCGCCATCGGGTCCGATGCAGGACCCATCTTTGCCGTGCACGATGGATGCAGCGCTGTTTCGGCGTCACTGCGGATCCAATCGAGGATCTGTTCGTCCGTTTCGACCTCGGGTCCAGGCGAGACCTCGCCGCCATCGAACTCCGCGAACGCTTCCTGGCTCATGATGCGGCGAGTTGTTCGAACCGCTTCGACCCATTCCTTACGATCGTTCTCGGTCGACAGGTAGTTGAACTGCACCGCAGGGTGCTCGCGAGGGTTGGTGGTTTTGATCTTCACGGTGCCGCGTACGTCGGAGTACATGGGACCCACATGTACCTGATAGCCGTGCCCGCCTTCTGGTGAGGAACCGTCGTAGCGAATGGCGATCGGCAGGAAGTGGAACATCAGGTTCGGGTACTCGACGTGATCGTTGCTTCGAATAAACGCCCCGGCTTCGAAATGGTTCGTGGCCGCGGGCCCTCGGCGCGCGAGCCATTGCATCCCGATGAACGGCATGCGCCATTTGGCGTTGTACGGCTGCATCGACACTGGCTTGGTGCAGCTGTGTTGGACGTACACCTCGAGATGATCCTGGAGGTTCTCGCCCACGCCGGGCAGATCACTCACCACGTCGATACCGAGGCCCTTCAGGTGGTCCCGATCACCCACGCCGCTGAGCTGGAGGAGTTGGGGAGAGTTGAATGCTCCTCCGCAACTGATCACGTTCTTTGCCTTCACGACATGGTTTCTGCGTCCACGCCGGTATTCAACGCCGACGGCTTTGTTTCCTTCGAACAGGATCTTGTTGGCCTGAGCGAGCGTCTTTAGGGTCAGGTTCGGTCGGTCGAGCACGGGGTGTAGATAGGCGCGCGCAGCGCTGAGGCGTCGGCCGCGAAGCACGTTCTTGTCGAAGATCGCGAAGCCTTCTTGGCGGAAGCCGTTGACGTCGGATGTTGCGGGGAAGCCGGCCTGCGGACCAGCCTTGAGCCACGCTTCGAACAGGGGGTTCTTCGCCGGACCGGTCTCGAGCTTCAAGGGACCATCGTCGCCGCGGTATTGATCGCCGCCTTGGAGACGGTTCTCCATGCGCTTGAAATAGGGAAGGCAATGGGCGTAATCCCAATTCTCGAGGCCTTCGGTTGCGCCCCACTTGTCGTAGTCCATGGGATTGCCGCGCTGGAAGATCATCCCGTTGATGCTGCTCGAGCCACCGAGGACCTTGCCCCTGGCGTGATAGATCTTGCGCCCGTTCATATGGGGCTCGGGCTCGGTCTCGTACTTCCAGTCGTAGAAGCGGCTGCCGATCGGATAGGTGAGCGCGGCCGGCATGTGGATGAAGACGTCGAACTTCCAATCCTTGCGACCAGCCTCGAGGACTAGCACCGAGTTGTTCGGATCGGCGCTCAGCCGATTGGCCATGGCGCAGCCAGCGCTACCGCCCCCAACGATGACGTAGTCGAATTGCATGAAGCAAAGCCCCCTGTAGACAAAAACCGTCTGATCAGTACAGTAAATACTATGGCGACTCAAAAGTCCAAGTCTTTGAAGACACAAGCCGCGCTGCTCGACGCGGCGACAGTCGTCGTCCGCGCCGAGGGTGTCGCAAACCTGACCCTCGATCGGGTCGCTGAAGCAGCTGGCGTCAGCAAAGGCGGACTGCTCTACCACTACCCCACCAAACAAGCGCTCGTCGCCGCGATGCTCGAACGCACACTCGGCCGGGCAGATGACCGTCTCAACGAACTCGCGGTGGCCAACGACCGGTCAACAGGAAGTTTCGCGAAGGCGTACCTCGACTACGTTCGTTCCGATCAGCCCACTGAGCTCGACTCTGCCACGGGCATCTTTGCCTCGGCCGCGCTCGAGGATGGTGATCTGGCGCCAGCCCAAACCCAGTTCGCTTCATGGCAACGTCGGCTGCTCGAAGACGACGGGCTAGACCAGACGGTCGCTCTCCTCGCCCGTGTTGTGGGAGACGGCCTTTGGCTGATCGACCTGTTTGGACTCGCGCCTCCCAGCGACGAGCAGCGTGGCGCGCTCATCGACATGGTCGAGGAGATGATCGACGAGCCCGGTACTCAGACAACCGAGAAAGGCATCGAACAGGCGTCTCTCTGAGGAGAAGCGAAATCGATCATCGGGACTGAGCGCGGCCTGAGTGAAGCTCTAGCGAGCGGCATCGAGCCAGGCGTTGACCCGGTCCGGGTTCCCGTCTACCCAGCTTCGTGCGATGACCATCGAGGCGTCGACTTTGTCGGACCACCCGTCGAGCCCGGGACCGTTCGAGCTCGGCCAACAGACCTGACATTTCGACGGCGTCGAGCTCAACAGCCTGAAGCAGCGCGTGTGCGATTGGATTCGCGTCGAGCCACTCGGTGTTTGCTGCCTCATTCGTGGCCGAAAGCCAAAGCGTCTTCTCACCGATAGCAGCCTCTGCGGAGAAGATCGTCGGCGTCCACATGTAAGCAACCGCCGGTTCGCCGTTGTCGACCCGTGCGAGGAATTCTTCAAACATCGCATCGTAGATGGGCTCGCGAAGCGCTCTGCCTCGCACATCCGTCAGCTGCTCCAGCGACTCCCACTCGCTGAAGTGAATGAACGCGGTAATGATGTCGTCGCACGTCCAATCCTGAGGGCAGCCGTAGATCTCCCCGAGCCCGTCGCCATCGGAGTCGAGTGCCGCCGTTAAGGCTCGGTCACCGTTGATCTGGCCAAGGTGCGTGATGCCCTCGGCCATAGCCAGCCGTAACATCCTCGACTTCGTGGCCGAGCTGCTCAAGCACCACGATCATGACTGAATCGACCGCAAAGCCCGACTCCTGAGTCGATCGGATGACGCGGACAGGGCCAAACGATTGAGCGGGCGCTCGTGAGGTCGTCGTCGCGACGAACGTCGAGAACGCACATCACGATCCCCACCAACATCCACCGAGCCATGAGACAAGGGTTGCACACCGAACACATCCGCGATCCGCGAGCTGCTCACTTCCTCTCGCTGCAGACACGGCACACTTGTGGGATGTCCGAAACCGAAGAGCGCCCCCGTGCGTTGCAGATGGCGGCGAAGGTCGAGAAGCTCGACCCGCCCCTACTGGACGATGTGTTTGCCGCTGCTGCACAGGGCGTGATCGCGTTGCTCGATGACCACCGATCGCTGCCCGGTGGAGAGTGGCACGAAGAGGTCGCGGCGTGGAACGGGGCCCGAATTCGAAAGATCATGCGACGGGCAAGGGCCTCGGCGTGGATCCGAGCACAGGAGGTGCCGGGGCTAACGATCGTCCATGGAACGGCGCACGTGCGCGTATTTGTGCCCGGGCGCATCGACGAAGCGCCGCCCGAGCTAAGCAAGCTACAGATTCAATCGTCGCCGTTGGACGAACCAGAGCGGGCAGCGACGCTCGAGCCAGTCGCCGACCCGACACTCACAATCTTGCTCAATCCCGCCGTGGAGATGAGCTGGGGGAAACGCGGCGCCCAGGTCGCTCATGCAGCGCAGCGTTGCTGGGAAGGCCTCGAGCGCGGCGATCGGCTCGACTGGAATGCCGCAGGTCGTCCGGTTCGAGTGGTTACGCCGAGGCCAGAGTTGTGGGAGGTTCGCCTGCAAAATTCGAGCGCTCAGATTCGCGATGGGGGTTTCACCGAGATCGCTCCGGGAACCCTCACGAGCTGCGCCTCACTCGACAAGTAAAGCGTCATCGGCCCTGCTAGGCGGAGTCCTCTTTCGCCTTCGTCTCGGCCAGCAACTCGTCCACGCGCATGGCTACGACGTCTCGCGTGCTGATGATTCCGACGAGGACGCCATCCTCGGCTACCGGCAAGTGCCGGATCTTGTTCTCCGTCATGAGGCCCATCAGTTGGTCGACCTCATCGTTGGGCGCACACGTAATCACCTTTTTGGTCATGATGTCGGCGATGGATCGATAGAGCACCGTCGCACCGGTCCGATGCAACTCTCGAACGATGTCTCGCTCGGACAAGATTCCTTCGATCGCCGACCCGTCCGCTGAGACCACGACGGCACCGATGCCGTGTTTGTATAACGCCGTGACCGCGTCGGAAACCTGCGCGTTCTTCGACAGCGTGGCGACCGATCTGCCCTTCTTCTCGAGGATGTCCTCTACTCGCATGCTTTCTCCCGGGATGCCCGAACCCGCGCCAGTCTCGGGCGCTGTTGGTTAGGCGAAAGCCCTGCTGGACCTCGCCCAGCGCTACTCCGATTCTTCCAGACCAACTCGAATCGGTCCATTTACAACGTTTTTTTGACGCGATCATGCATTGGCTGGCCGAACATCACGAAACACCGCCCGGCAATAACCTTGCAAGTCCCGCGAGGTGATCGGCCTCGATTCGTCGGCGATGGAGCGATGTTGTCTGTCATACTCTGAAAATGGCTGGTCAGAGCAAGGCCGATGAAGCGATCAAGACACCACGCTGGAATTTTCTGCCCGATCTACCACTCCAATCGGCGCCGTTCTACGAGCGACCGCCGCGGCCGCTTGCCGTCCTCGGCTACATGATCGCATCGTGGAATCCGTTTCGAATGCGGTTCTGGTTCTTCGCGATCGCGTGTGGGATCTGGCTACTAACGTCACCCTCTCTCGAGCAAACCGAAACCTTGCGCGCTGGTTGGATCTTGCAAATCTGGGTTCGAAATCTCGTCATCTTCTCCATCGTGGCCGGCGGCCTACATCTTTGGCTCTACACGTTTCGGCGGCAGGGCGATGAGCTTCGTTATGACTCCCGCCCCTATCCCGTGCGCCGATCTGGATTCCTTTTCGGACACCAGCTCTGGGACAACGTTTTCAGGTCACTCACAACGGGTGTCTTGGTCTGGACCGGGTATGAGGTGGGCTTCATGTGGGCGTACGCCAACGGCGTGGCTCCGTCGATCAGCTTTGACAAGAATCCGGTCTGGTTCATCGTTCTCATATTTCTCACCCCGTACTGGGCTGGTTTCTACTTCTACGCTCAGCATCGAATCCTTCACTGGCCTCCGCTGTATCGGACCGTGCACATCCGCCACCATCGCAACGTCAACCAAGGGCCCTGGTCTGGGTTGTCTCAGCACCCGGTGGAACAGATCGTCGATCAATCGGATTGCCTGATCTTCCTGCTTGTGCCTTCGCATCCTCTCCACATGATCTTCATGCTGATGCACCACGCCATCGGCGCGCCGACTTCTCACACCGGCTATCACGCACTGCGTCTCCCCGGTGGCCGCAGCTTCGTGTTTGGCGCGTTCTTCCATCAGTTGCACCATCGCTGGTTCGACTGCAACTACGGGACAGACGACACACCGTGGGACCAGATCTTCGGCAGTTTCCACGACGGCACTCCCGAGAGCCATCGCAGGATCACGGAGCGACGCCGGGCATTGTCTGCCCGTGCCCGGCAGGTAGGGTCATAGGTCGGACCTATGAGCATCGCGAGAAGAGCTCTCTAGCGCTCAAAGGTCAAACCTATGACCATGGATTGATGGACGTCAGCACACTTCCACTCGAACCCCCCGCACCGATCAACGCAACCCGAGAGCGATTCCACCGCGCACGCGATCTCGCACCTGGGATCCTCACCGCCGTCGCATTCGCCTTTGTCGCTCGCCAGCTTGCATCGCTGGCGCCAATCTCGAGTCTGACAATCGCCGTGGTCGTCGGAATGGTGCTCGGCAATGTGCCACGCAACATCGAACGCCTGCGCCCCGGCCTCGCTTTCGCCGGCAAGCAGGTCTTGCGCGTTGGTGTAGTGGCTCTCGGGATGCGACTCTCCCTCGGCCAGATCGGCGATCTCGGCATCCCTGTAATCCTGGTGATCATCGCCACGGTGGCCGTCACCTTCTTCGGCACCCAAGCGCTCGGCCGCCGGCTCGGTGTATCTCGACCGTTGTCGCTCTTGATCGCGACCGGGTATTCGATCTGTGGAGCATCGGCTATCGCTGCTATGGAAAGCAGCTCCGACGCCGATGAAGAAGAGGTCGCGTTGGCGATCGGTCTCGTCACGCTCGCCGGCACGATCGCCATGTTCTCGATCCCCCTGCTCGGCGATCTCTTTGCACTCACGGATCAGCAGTACGCAGTCTGGGCCGGTGCGAGCATCCACGACGTAGCCCAGGTCGTCGCCGCCGGATCGGCCCGCGGTTCAGCCGTTCTTGCCGGGGCCGTGGTCGTCAAGCTCACCCGGGTCATGCTCCTCGCCCCACTGGTTACCGGCGTCAGTATCAGTCGCAGCCGACGAACCGCACAAGATGCCGGCAGCCGTCCGGCGCCAATCCCGGGCTTCGTCGCTGGCTTCTTATTGCTCGTAGCCGTCCGCAGCAGCGGCGTTGTGCCCGAGTCGATCATCTCGACCACCGCAACGATCGAGAAGCTCCTCTTCGCTGTCGCGCTCGTCGGCCTCGGCGCCGGCGTGCGACTCGACCGGATCCGCAAGCTCGGCGGCGCTCCCCTCGCGCTCGGCGCCCTGGCGTCGGCCATCGTCGCCGCGGTAAGCCTTGCGGCCGTCCTCCTCACGGTTTGATCCAAAGCCCCTCTTCAACCAGACGTGCTGGCTGAAGAAGGGCAACCCACAGATTGTTGTCGGCATCGAAGAACATGCCGTTCGTACTCCCAGCGATCGGGCCTGGTCGCCGACCAGAACGTTTCAGTTGATTTTTCTTGCCTTCATGCATGTGCACGTCCCCTTGTGTATTTGGATACGAGCACTCTCCAGAAAGGCGCTTAACGTTCGCTTACACCGCGAGAAATCCGCTCGATCACAGGCGTTGCGACTAGGCCGTTCCTTCCACGACGATTGCGGGGCGTCCAGCGATCTGGTCATGTCCGGCGAATGTCACGGTCAGTCCCGCGGTGATCATGGCGGCTTCGACGACAGCCGGGTCAACGTCGTGAAAGTGATGGTCGTGTTCTTCGCTGCGTCTGGCGCTCATATTCGCGTAGTCGGGATGCGCAGGATCGTCGAAGGCTTCATCGACCAATAACACCCGGCCCCCATGCGCTAGTACGCGCGCCAACTCAGCAATGCCGTCATCGAGGTTCGTCCAGTGGTGCATGGTGTTCACCGCCCAGGCTGCGTCGATCGAGGTGGCCTCGACCGTGGTCGCCTCGGCGGTGCCGTCGACGATTCGCACTCGATCCTTCACTCGAGCAACGAGACGACGGATCCCGAGGACCCGTCGCATGTACGGGGTCGGCTCGATCGCGACCACGGTGCAGCCCGACTTGCTTGCGACCATCGTTCCGGCGCCAATCCCTGCGCCGATATCCATCACCGTCTCGCCCGCCTGCGGTGCGATTCGAGCGACGACCGCTGAGTTGACCTCCGAGGACCACATATCCGGGGCATGTCGCAGATAACGCAGCATCGCCTTGAGCCCCTGGTCGTGTTCGTGGCCATGGCCATGTTCATGATCGTGGTTTTCGTTATGTTCGTCAGCTGACATAGAGCCAGTCTGTCAGGCCGCGGGGAATTCGATCTGGAATCTGGCGCCACCAAGTGGTGAGTCGAGCACCTCGATCGTCCCATTCATTCGTGCGACCGTTTCATGAACGACCGCCAGACCGAGGCCGGCCCCGCCTGCGTCGCGGTTCCGAGCGTCGTCGAGTCGGATGAACCGGCCGAAGATGCGCTCGCGTTCGGCCTCGGTGATGCCGGGCCCATCGTCGTCGACCCAGATCCGAACGGTTTCACCGATCGTCTGCACACCAACCGCCACAGTGGATTCGCCGTGGCGAGCTGCGTTGTCGAGCAAATGGGCGACGACGCGGTGCATATGGTCTTGGTGGCCAATCACGCGTCCGGCCGATACCGCTTTCTTGTCGACCGCGAGTGCTCTGGTGCGCTCGGCTTCGGCGAGGACGATCTCGTCGACATCGATCGCGGCGGTTGCGTCGAACGATCGGGCCTCATCTCCGCGAGCCAGGGAGAGCAGATCTTCGACGAGGCCCTCCAGGCGTTTCGACTCGCCGAGCACGACCGAGGCGAAATCATCGATCGTGGTCGAGTCCGGCGCTCGACGCGCGACCTCGGCTTCACTGCGCAGTACCGCCACGGGCGTCCGAAGTTCGTGTGATGCGTCCGATACGAACTGCCGGCGACGAAGATCGGAGTTCTCGAGGCGGCCGAGCATCGTGTTCATCGTGCGAGCAAGAACACCCACTTCATCGGCGGCCTTGGGCTCAGGCACACGTTCTGACAGCGTTCCAGCCGTGATCTCCTTCACCTGATCGGTGATCGCTCCGACCGGACGAAGCGCTCGACCCGCAACGAACCACGTGGCCAAACCCGCGAGCAAGGTCAAGACGATGACGACGTTCCGGAGGGTGTTTCGAACCGTTTCGAGTGCATCGAGTTCATCGCTCACCTCTGCGAGAAACGCAAAGCTCACTCCTTCGATCGTGCGTCGACCGATTTCGATATCGAGTTGATCTGGTTCAGGAGCTCCAAAAAGACCGGACTCGAAGTCATCGAATGCGGCGGGGAACAACCCCAGATCGAAGAGGTCGTTGATCGGCACGAGGGGCTGATCAACGATCTCTTCGATCGGAACGATCCGGCCGGACGTCTCGGTGATGGCCACGACTTCTGCGCCACCTATCCATAAGAACAATTCGCCAGCATCGTTTCCAACCTCGCTCGTCACCACAGAGAAGTTGGGAATGAGTTGTGCGTACGACTGGGCGAAGGCGATCGTTTCGGCGAACTCGCTATCGGTCAGCGAGCCGAATCCCTTTTTGAGAAAGACAACATCATCGAGAAGGTCACCGGATTCGAGGTCGTCGCCAAAGGCTTCTGCAAACCCCTCGTCGAGGAACTCGAGTGCACCGAATTCGATCAGTTGGTCGGCGCGTTCATCGATGGCTGCATCTCGAACCTGATTCTCCAGCAAACGAACGCCGAAGAGCACTCCAAGGGCCGAGATGACAGCTGTCAAAAGAACGATTGTGACCGTGAGCCTGGTTCGGATTGTCAAGGAGCTCATTGGTCACCCACGATCTGCCGTCCCACGATTTGGTAGCCGACGCCACGTACCGTTTTCACGGTCTCGGTTCCGAAGGGCCGGTCGATCTTGCGGCGGACATACCCGACATAGACCTCGATGATGTTGGGGTCGCCCTCGAAATCCATTCCCCACACCGCATCGAGCAGCTCTGATTTCGACACGACCAGCGGCGATCGTCGCACCAGTGTTTCGAGTACGGAGAACTCCCGAGGGGTGAGTTGCACTGCTTCACCGCCCCGTCTGCACTGCATTGCTCCGGGGTCGAGTTCGAGATCGCCGATGGTCATAACCTGAGGTCGTGCGGTCGCGCCGCGGCGGACCAGCGACCGCAACCGCGCCACGAGGACGACGTGTGAAAAAGGCTTGCGGAGATAGTCGTCGGCTCCGAGGTCGAACGCGTCGGCCTCGTCGTATTCACCATCTTTTGCCGTGAGCATGAGGATCGGTGTCCACACCTCGTTCTCTCGCAGTTTGCGACAAATCTCGTAGCCGTTGAGCCCAGGCAACATGATGTCGAGTACCAAGACGTCGTATTCGCCTTCGGTCGCCCGCCAGAGCCCGTCGATACCGTCGCCCTCGTGATCGACTGTCATTCCTTCGGCCTCGAGGCCGCGCCGGACCGAGTCGGCCAGGGTCAATTCGTCTTCGACGAGAAGTACGCGCATGACAACAGTGTGCCAAACACAATCTAAGAGATTGCTGAGAACGTTCTCAGGTGCTCTCAGGCTGGATTCAGCTGCGTTTGTCAAGGTGGATCCATCGCTCAGCCCAGAGCGGTTCCACACCCCCCAATTAGGAGAATCCCCGAAATGGAAGAGAACACACCTCAAGACACTGCTCCTCAAGAACACCGTCGTTCGGTCCGCAAGGCCGGCATCATCGGGGGCGTCATCGGCTCGATCGGCCTCGCCGCCTCGATCTTTGCGCTCACCGCTACGGCGGGCGCAGCGACCTCAACCCTCGCTGCCCAAGACACCGACTCGGGGCCCGACGTTACGGCGCCCGAAGCCGACACTCTGTACAACGACACTCTGGAAAGCGACGAAGAAGTTCCCGAGGACTACGCAGCCGCAGAAGTGTGCTGGGTCGCTCTCGAAGAGAAGTTCAACCTCCACGACCTCGAGGACAAGGCCCTCGAGGACAAGGCCATCGAGGACAAGGCCATCGAGGACAAGGCGGCATGGGAAGCGTTCGAGGCTGAGGCCGACACATGCGAGGCTCTTTTGCCGCAGGACGTCAAAGACGAAATCGCTGCTCACGACAAAGCTTTCGGCCCCTATGAGAAGTGCGTCGACGCCGTATTCGAAGAGCAAGGCTTCGACGACGAGGGGTTCTTTGGTGACGACGTGTTCGGCGATGACGAGATGTTCGACTTCGGCCCAGCTGTTTCGATCATCACCGATGACGCTGCAAGCTTCGCTGAATTCGGCGAGGGAGACGGCCACGTCACGATCACGAAGACCGGCGATGACTTCGCCATCACTTCCGATGGCGACGTAACGATCGAGGACATCGATTGGGACGCCGAATTCGAGGGACTCGAAGGTCACGGCGAAACCGACGATGCCGAATTCGAGGCCTTCGACGCTGCACTCAGCAGCTGCGACGACAAGCTCCCCGAAGGATTCGACTTTGACGGTGACTTCGGACTCTTCGACGAGGCCGAAGCTGACGACGGCGAGCTCGCCGAGAGCTAACCAAATCCCCCCACAAACTCCACGTCGTTCGGTCTGATAGGACCGAACGACGTGGAGTCGTGTTGGGTTTGGGCTGGCCTAGGGGGTCGCGTGGGGGGGCGGG
>JBLIMK010000036.1:0-31200 GCA_047638715.1 Verrucomicrobiales bacterium | reverse complement strand
GCGCACCTGACTCGGCGAGCTGCCCGATCATTGGTCTTCGCGGCCTTCACTTCGATCCGGACACACGCTTGCTCTACCCTGCGTTAGAGCGCGGCGGTTCGAATTGTGCTGCGACGGACGCCGTGCGGCCGTACACGGTCGTGGTCGACGTCCAGCGTCGACATCTCCCACGAGAGTTCGTCATGTCCGCCGGCCCCGACGTTCCCGAGGTCGGGCTTCTCGGTCAAACCACGATTGGCCTTGGGCAGCTCGGGATTCCCGAAGGCGACCCACTCGCGCTGAGCAACCCGAGCAACATGGTGGTCGGCGAAACCCGATTCATTGCGTTCAACGCCCATTGCGGAGTTGAACAGATCGGGTATCTGATCGATGGCAAATACTGGCAACTGGTCGGTGGACCGGGAAGCGGCGGGTACATACCGTCCGAATGGCGTCGTTATGTGGAAGGCGAGGAGACCCTCATGCTGCGAATGAGATTGTCGACACCTGAACTCCTCTTCGTTTCACCCACTGCTGCGAATCTCGAGCTGGCGTATGTGCCGGTCGACGAATCCGAGCGAACGGAGTGTCTGTAGCCGCCCGTTTCAGTAGACGATTGGGGCCATCGTGTCATCTGGCGAGTCGAGGCTCGGCATGTAGACGTGGCTGAGTGGGTCTCTGGGCCAGGCCGCCCACGAGAGTGTCGGCCGATCGCCGGTGCGCATGGCGTGAGACTCGTGGGGTCTATGGACGATTACATCGCCGGCACCCTTTTGCGACCATGTATTGCCAACCTGCCAGTCCGGTGCTCCGCTCATCACGCCATATATCTCCGGCGGGGCGTGATGATGCCGCGGGTAGAGGACGTTCGGTGCCTGAAGCGTAAAACCGGCAAGAAGATCGTCGACCAAGACCGGAGGTTGGTAGCCCCGAAAATCTGGCCCGACCAAAAGCTGAAAGCTGTAGAGCGGCTGAAATGCATCGAGGCCAGCCGATGGCTCGAGGTTCTCGTACGTGGCGATCCATGGGATGTCTGCGCTGGCGGCCGCCAGGAGTTCTGCCAGATGCCTCCACGGCTTTCCGGCAGACTCGACCGCTGCCGCCAGCCATTCATCGACGACAGGCTTCGTGTGAGACTCGACCGCGCGTGCTTCTGGCCGTTGGCCGAAGCGTTCCTCGAAGCCTGCGAATAGGTCGGCCTGTTCATGGTCTCGAATAGCTCGTCCAACGACCGAACCAAGTTCCACGAGCAATCGCTCAACAGCAGACGACACGGACGGAGACACTACATCGCCCTGATCTAGAGAATCCACCAATTTCGGATGATCGATCGATGCCTGGTCTGCACACCACCAGTCGCGGCGGAGCGCGTGTCTCCGTCAAATGTAGAACAATCTGAAGATGTTCGAACCGCTGCGAACCAAACGACTATTGCTCCGGCCCGTCCGGGCGTCAGACACCAACGCGCTCTTTGAACGCCGCAACGACCCGGCGGTGGCGGAGATGCAGGACTGGGTAACGCCGTTTGTCTTTGAGCGCGCCGAGTCGCTGATCGCCGCGGTGGCCGACATGGATGGACCCGGCTCGGCCGGGTGGTGGATGCTCACGATCGCCGATGCTTCGGACACTCAAATTTATGGCGATCTCGCGCTGAAGCTCGAGAACGACGGCCGCTCGGCAGAGGTCGGATACTCGCTGGCGCGAGAGCACTGGGGGAAAGGCATCGCTTCCGAAGCGCTCACCGGTCTGCTGGATTGGCTGTTCGAGGATCAGGGAGTCACTCGCGTTGCCGCAATGCTGTTGCCGGAGAACCACCGGTCAGCGAGGCTGCTCGAGACCTGCGGTTTCGTGTTCGAGGGGCACACGCGCAACAGCTTCTGGCTGGGGGGCGAGAACTCAGACGATTGGATCTACGGACTCACCCCTGAGCAGCGAACCGAGTGGATCAATCGCCCCCGTACGGCGCCTGAAGTAGTGGAATTCGTCGAACCGTCGGAGCTGGACTTCAAAACCATGATCGGTATCGATCACCATCATTCACAAAAGCGGTTCGTCAGCCCCGTAGTGAAATCGTTGGCACTCGTCGCCGTCCCTCCAATCGAACAGGGTGGAAGGGTCGACCTGTGGCCGCGGGCCGTGATGGCCGATGGCGAGCCAGCGGGGTTCATGATCATGTCGAGAATCACCGACGCTCACCCCGAGCCGTGGATTTGGCGCTTTCTGATCGATCGTCGCCATCAGAGGCGCGGGATTGGTAAGCGGGCGGTGGGCTTGGCGATCGACCAAGCCCGCGAGTGGGGCGCCTCGACGCTCAAGTTGTCGTTTATCGAGGGAGTTGGTTCTCCCCGTCCGTTGTACCTCTCGATGGGCTTCGAGCTCACCGGGGAAATCCTCGACGGCGAGACCGTTGCGCAGTTGAAGCTCTAGGCAGCGCGCCTGAGCTGCAACCAGCCAAAGCCGTGGACCCGACGGTGTCGGGCGCATGCTCGCAGCAACAAACCTCAGATCGGGCGAGTAAGTTCAATCCATGGGGATTGTGGACGAGGATGTGGAGCGGGTCCGCCAGTCGACGGACATCGTCAAACTCGTGACCGAGCACACCCAACTAAAACGGGTTGGTCGACGCTGGAGTGGCCTCTGTCCGTTCCACAACGAGAAAACAGGGTCCTTCTCGGTCAACGGCGAGGAAGGCCTGTACCACTGCTTTGGCTGCAAGAAGTCGGGCGACGCAATCACCTTCGTACGCGAGCTCGAACACCTCGATTTCCCAGGCGCGATCGAATACCTCGCCCGTCGGTCCGGCATTGCCCTTCGCTACACGGACGCAAACGAAGGAGCGGCGCGGAACCATCGCAAGCAACTCATTGGTCACGTCAACAAGGCCGTCGACATCTATCACGACTGGTTGATTGGTCACCCAAGCGCGGGAGAAGCTCGGAGCTATCTGCGACAACGTGGCTTCGACAGCGAGATGGTTCGACAATTCAAGGTCGGATACGCCCCCGACCAATGGGACGCTCTGGCAAAGAAGCTACGCATAAACGACAAGGACCTCGTCGACTCGGGGTTAGGGAAGATCAACAGCATCGGCAAACAGATGGATTGGCAGCGCGGCCGCATCGTGTTTCCCGTCTTCGATGAGCGCGGTGACGCTGTCGGGTTCGGCGGCCGGATCATGCCTGGTGGCGATGGTGCGAAATACATCAATAGCCAGGAATGCGCCGTCTATTCGAAGAGTCGAGTGCTCTACGGGCTTCATTGGGCCAAGGAGCAGATCGTGTCGTCGAGCGAGGCGATCATCTGCGAGGGCTACACGGACGTCACCGGCTTCTCTCGAGCCGGTATCACGACGGCGGTCGCCACATGCGGGACAGCGCTCACCGACGACCACCTAAAGCTGCTCAAGCGATTCACCAACAGAATCGTCCTCGCGTTCGACGCTGATGACGCCGGAAAGGCCGCAGCAGATCGTGTCTATGAGTGGGAGCAGAAGTACGAGATCGAGGTGATGGTCGCCGATCTTCCGACCGGTGTCGACCCTGACGACCTGTCGCGCTCGGACCCTGAGCGCCTACGAGATTCGGTCACCAACGCGCTGTCGTTCCTCGAATTCCGTCTGGATCGTGAGCTAGCAAAACACTCGATGGACTCGATCGAACATCGAGCACGTGCCGCTGAAGATGCGCTGGCGCTGGTGGCCGAACATCCAAATGCACTGGTCCGAGATCAATACGTGATGAACATTGCCGATCGCTGCCGAATGGATGCGGATCGGTTGCGAGAGATGATCCGCAATCCGAGAAAGAACCGCGGCCAACGAGTGGCCGGGGCGCCAACGATTCCGATGCCCCAACCGGGAAGCGATCATGTCGAAGACCAGGCTTTACAGCTCGTGATTCTCGGCAACGATGGCGTGACCGACCTCTTTTCCAACGAACTGTTCGTGACCCCGATGCGCAGACATGTGTACCTTGCGCTTCGCGAAGCCTCCTCTGTGCGCGAGGCTATCGACATGCTCGGTGCTGATGAAGCCAACTTATTGATCGAGTTGGCCGCGTCCTCCGACGACGACCTCGACGCATCGGCGGTGGCCTCGCGGCTCTTGGGTAAGGGCGCCGACCGACTTGCACGTCAGCTAGAGGCCGAAGCTCGCCTGACCGGAGACATCGAGGCCTTGCTGCCCGACGTGAAGTTCCTTCGTCAGTGGGTCATTGACTTGCGAGAGCCAAGATCCGATCTTACGGAACTGGCACCGCTTGCCGATTGGATAGCAATGAAGTCGGCGACCAAGAGCGAAGCAGCATGAGCGAAGCGACCAGACCGGTCGACAAAGACGAGGTCGGTGCAGCGCGTCAGCGACGCGAGCGGAGCCACGCGCTAAGCGGCGATAGGACCTCTCGTTCGACCGATTCGACTCGCGTGTATCTGAAGGAAATTGGCCGCGTCCCGCTTCTTACCGGCGCCGAGGAAGTTCGCCTGGCCGAAAAGGTGGCCAAGGGGATGAAGGCCGAGGAGGACCTCGCGCTGCATGCGGCAGCCGAAACCCTCGACTCGATCGAACCGAGCCGTCGTTCGCTCCTCGAACGCCATGTCCGTGCCGGCGATGCAGCGAAGGGCGACCTGACACAGGCCAACCTTCGCCTCGTAGTCTCGATCGCCAAACGTTATGGCGGCCGTGGGAGCCCACTGCTCGACCTCATCCAAGAGGGCAACCTCGGCCTGATGCGTGCCGTGGAAAAGTTCGACCACCAAAAGGGATTCAAGTTCTCGACCTATGCCACGTGGTGGATTCGCCAGGCGATCACCCGTGCGATTGCCGATCAGGCGAGGACGATCCGCATTCCTGTGCACATGGTTGAGATCATGAGCCGGGTCCGCCGCGAGCAACGTCGTCTGACCCAGGAACTTGGGCGAGAACCCACGATGGGCGAGCTGGCCGAGTGTTGCGATCTTTCGGCGGCACGAGTCGAAGACCTCCTCAAGATTGCACAAGATCCACTGTCCCTCGACACCCCTGTTGGCACCGAGGACGACACGAGCCTCGCCGACTTCATCGAGGATTCACAGGCCATCCGTCCCGCCGATGCCGCTACGCGAAAGATGCTCGGCGTCGAGTTGGAAAAGGTTCTGGGTTTGCTGTCGCCACGCGAACAAGAGGTTGTTCGCCTGCGGTTCGGGCTCGACGACGGCCGACCTCGCACACTCGAAGAGGTAGGTCGGACGTTCGGCGTCACACGTGAGCGAATTCGCCAAATCGAGTCCAAGACGCTTGCGAAGCTGCGACATCCGCAACGCAGCGAGCACCTCAAGGGATACCTGGTCGACTAGGCGTTCGGGTGCTAGCTAGCTGAAAACGGCAACAGGCCGCCACTGGCGGGCGGCCTGTGCGTTCTTCGCCCGAAAAGGCGAAGACCATATTGCTCCGGGGGTGAGGCTCGAACTCACGACCTACTGATTAACAGTCAGTTGCTCTGCCAGCTGAGCTACCCCGGATTGACTCGCTGCATGTTAGCAAGCGGAGGCCAAAACCCCGTCCGCATCGCGACGATGTTCTCTATGTCGGATGTGAGTGCGCTCGGTTGAGGAATAGACTCGCGCCGGGCTCGTAGCTCAATGGTTAGAGCAGGCGACTCATAATCGCTCGGTCGTGGGTTCAATTCCCACCGAGCCCACCAATCTTTTGAAAACTGAATCTGACGACGCACCAGAACCCTTGGGAGTGATTCTTCCGTATCGCATCGGGGCGAACGGCCTATGTAATTGGTCGGTGAGTAGGTCGACATCTCACAAGTGTCCAGCCGATCGACTGCCGCCGAACCACATCGTGCTAGCACGAGCAGCTGGGGGGGACAGTCCGAAAGCCGCGTTTGTCGTGCGATCTCTGGTCGTGGTCGTGCCGCTCGTTATCGCATTCGCTGCGACATGGATGCTCTCGCTGCGATGGGAGGCACCGACCTCGGTCATCGGCGCATTGGCACGATTCGTCACCCTGGCCATCGCCGCAATGATCGTCGCTACCGCCGCCGATCGCGTCGCCCGTCGATTCCTACCGCTCGCCGCACTCCTACGGCTTAGCCTCGTCTTTCCCGATCAGGCCCCGTCCCGCTTTGTTGTCGCGCTTCGGTCGAACGACACAAGGAAGCTCGAGCAGCGACTTGCCGATCTCGACTCGGGTGCCTTTCGCGGTGATGAGGCCGAAGCGGCCAGGGTCATCGTGGAATTGGCCGCGTGTCTCAGCAAACACGACCGGTTGACCAGGGGTCACTCCGAGAGAGTCCGTGCTTACACGGCCCTCATTGCTGAAGAAATGGGGCTGAGTGACCAAGACAGCAACCGGCTGCAGTGGGCCGGGCTGATCCACGATGTTGGCAAACTCCGCGTCCCGTACGAAATCTTGACGAAGCCGGGAAAGTTGACCGAACGCGAGTTTGAGATCATCAAAACGCACCCCGCAGAGGGCATGCGGATTGCGGCCCCGCTCGCTGGCTTCCTCGGCGAGTGGATCAACGCGGTTGGCGAACATCACGAGCGATTCGATGGTGGGGGATACCCGAACGGCCTCGTCGGCAATCAGATCTCGCTGGGCGGCCGAATCGTTGCTGTGGCCGACACCTACGATGTGATCACGCCCGCACGGTCGTATAAGAAGCCGAAGTCGGCCGCCTGGGCCCGCGCTGAACTCGCTCGGTGCTCTGGGACCCAGTTTGACCCCGAGGTCGTCAGGGCCTTCCTGAACGTCGGGTTAGGCGAGGTACGTCGCACCATGTGGCCCCTAGCTGGGCGTTGCAGATCCCGTTTCTCGGCAGTGCCGTGACGGCGCCGATCGCGCAGACGATGGCCGTATCGGACGTCACCCTCGCGTCAGCGACCGGCATAGCCGCCGCTGGCGGTGGGCTTGCACCGAT
This sequence comes from Verrucomicrobiales bacterium, assembly GCA_047638715.1. GTDB lineage: Bacteria > Actinomycetota > Acidimicrobiia > Acidimicrobiales > SHLQ01 > SHLQ01. The sequence goes on along the minus strand of JBLIMK010000036.1, from coordinate 24,316 downwards.
TACGAACGCCCCCGAAGCGATCGCCTTCGTCGAAACATCGCCCACACTCAATAGTGAGAGCACCGCGTTGACCATCGCCGCTGGTCGTGTTCTGCCCGTCGGATCGAATGACGGTTTCGACGTCGAACCTCGGAGTGAAGTCGGCGACTCGGCGGCATTCAATACGTCGACCTCGTCGTCCACGACAGGTCCTACGACGAGCGTGTCCCGGACCAAGGCGACTACAGAGCTTGCCGCTGTCGATCCGTCGACGACTACGACAGCACCCATCACGACCGTGGTCGTGACGACCACGACGACGATCACGGTTGTCGCGGCTCCCCCCGATGACTGTGAGCGCGCCCAGAATGGTGCGACCGACCTCGGCGGGGCTGACCTCCGCGGATGCGAGATCGGGGCGACCTCGCTCGCTGGAGCCGATCTCAAAAACGCAAATCTGGCCGACGCTTCGTTCTTCAAAACGGTGCTGAAAGGAGCGGACCTCCGGTATTCGAACCTCTCGAACGCGACTTTCGATCAGGTCGAGGCACAGGGGGCCTACTTCAAATACCTCGATATGAGCGGCGCTGAGATCAGATCGTCGGACACGAGCGAATCCTGGTTCTACGAATCGAACATGTCCGGCGTGACAATCACGGATTCATCGATGGTCAGAACGACTTCCAACGGGGTGGATCTGACCGACTCGACGCTGCAGCGAGTGGACTTCTCCAAGTCGGACCTGCGAGAGGCGAAATTCAACGGGGCTTCCGTGGATAAGTCGACCTTCTTGACAGCGATCTTCGCTGGAGCATCTTCGACCAGGCGGTCGTTCGCGATTCGTCGTTCTCGACGACCGACCTCGACGGCGCATTGTTCGGCGGAGCGTTCATCATCCGGACCGATCTTTCCCACAGCAGCGCGAACTCGGATCCGGTCAGCTTTGCAGGTGCGATGTTCGAGAATGGCTCGATGATCGGCGTAAAATTTGGGCGGTCGAGGTTTGAGGGCGCGACTATCTCTGGCCTCGACATGACCGAAGGTAGCTTCGAGAGGGCGAACTTCACGAACGCTGAAGGCCGCCCGATGAATCACAAACTCGCAGAACTGCAGAACGCGATTTGTCCATCCGGTGAGACTGCCGCTGGCGACCCAGCAGACTGCTGGGAACAAACCCAGTGAGGCAGGTCTAGAGACCTCCGGTGACTAGAACGCCAAGACCGCTGCTGCCGCCATGGTGGCCACGAGGCTAAAGAGTCCGAACAGCAAGAACGGGATGAGGGGATCTCGTGGTGTTCGAGAGACAATCGCCGCCTGCGGTGCGAGCTGGAGATCCTCGATGATCTGAATGTCGTCGACGAGCGCAGCCTCGATGCCCATCGGTGCTGTAAGAGTCACGTTTCTCCTCCGACGATGACCACCGCTCACGCTCTGTGCCATCGCTTGATTCTAAACGTAGTACGCAGTCGCAGAGCGTGAGGATGATTTGGCGCGATGTCACTAGATTGCAACGAAAGGGACATAATTCAGACGCCTTCGCGCGGTTCGTGATGGATAAACGCTTATGCGAGCCCTTCATCGAGCCACATCACGGCCCGATCGAGCACATAATCACTGACGGCATGGCACCGGTCGAGGACATCGCACAAGTCGTCCTCACCGAGATAGATCCGCGCCAACGGCAGCTCGACTCGTGCAACGACATTCAAGCTTCGCTCGGGAGCGTCGGTCACCGCGGCGAAGCCGTCGACCGCGCTGATGTCGAGCGGAAGATCCGGCCCACCAACTCCAGCGAGTTCGGTTGCGAGGACCAAAAGATCCGGACCGTTCACCAACGGTGGAAGGCTCCAGGTGAACAACAGCGGGAACCGGAGGTCTTCCGATGGCGTGTCGGAGGGGTCCATCAGTGTGTAGACCTCGTCCTCGAACGCGAGCATCATGCGGGGATCGATCTCGAGCGAAAGGTGAAGGTCGAGCGGCCCGCCACAGGCGTGTTCAGGGTGGAGATCGACCTCGAATGCCTGGCGCATCGAGTAGGTCTCGACGAAGTGACGTTCGTCGTGGACATGAAAGCCGTGGTGTGTCGCGTGATCCTTGAGATCGGTGATGAATCCCGCGATGTCGATGATCGCCAATGTGTTCCCTTCAACACACCGACTCGGTGTGACCCGCCGCATCTACATGGCGACGAACCTGCGCAGGCTACCGTGTAAGTCGGGGCCGGGCACAATGCCGGTCTCCTCGACCGAGGGCGAATCAAAGAATGCATCATGGCTGAAATCGCCGCATTGCAAACGCTGTTGCGCGACGTGACAAAAGCCGCGATCGACTCATTGGCCGGCTCGACCGACCGACTCGGCTCAGGCGAACGTGAGGGCCAATATGCCCTCGACCTTCTCGTCGACGGACCTTTGGTTTACTCGCTTCTTGAGGCCGGGCTGGGCGTCTTATCCGAAGAGGCCGGAATACTTGAACCAGAACGCGAGCTCATCGCCATTGTCGACCCGGTCGACGGTTCGACGAATGCTTCGCGAGGGATTCCTTGGTTCGCAACGAGCATTTGTGTGGTCGACGATGATGGTCCGCTTCTGGCAATCGTGGAGAACCATGTCACCCGTGAGCGATTTGAGGCGGTCCGAGGTGGGGGAGCGACAAGAAACGATGTGGCGCTCGCTTCGCCAGGTAAGGGATCGATCGCGGACGGCGTGGTTGGCGTCAACGGGGCTCCACCTAACGACGGGCCGTGGGCGCAGTTTCGGACACTCGGCGCTTCGGCACTAGACATCAGTTATGTGGCGATGGGAGCGCTCGACGCGTACGTCGACTTCGCTGATGAAGCTCATGGCATTTGGGACTACGCGGGGGCTCAGCTCGTTTGCCAGGAGCTCGGCGCACACATCGTCGACGCTTTCGACCGCCCGCTCGTCCATCGATCTTACGGTGAGCGCCGCACGCCGGTCGTGGCACGCGACGTCGAGACCCTCGAACTCCTCCTCGAACTTCGCCGACGGGGCTCCTGAGAGGAACGCCGTCAAGGCGACCAGATACGGCTCGACGGTTCCGCCTCACGCCTAGTCGAAGGACCCGGAGGCGATCGCAGGGTTCCCAATATCTCGGCGCTTCGATGCAACAATCCCGATTTCATCGCCCGTGTGGTTTCGCCACACGGTTTCTACCCGCAGACCAGCGCGTTGGCAAAGTGCCACGAGAGATCCAGCGCTGAAGAGGAAAAGATGCTCAGCGGGTCCAATGAGCGGCGAGGCCATACCCGAGTGTTCGACCGAAGCCCCCTCGGCGCTCACCGTGTATATGACCAACCGCCCCCCAGGGGCAAGCGCCTCGGCCGCGAGAGCACAAAAGTGTTCTGGCCGTCGCACATGCTCCAACGACATTTCTGAGATGACTGCTCCGTAGGGCCCTCGAAGTGTTGTGGCATGATCGGAGTTCTCGAGCCAAGTGTCGAGATTCTGACGCTTCGCATGCGCGATCGAGGCCGAGTTCACGTCTGTTCCGCTGACGATCCAACCCCGTCCCGCTGCTCGAGCTGCCAGGTTTCCGCCACCTATTCCGAGTTCGAAGAGACGCGGCGATGCCGTTCTGGCTGGCTCGGCGTGATCCAAGATCGAATCGATGTGCTGCTCGAGCGAGGTCGTCAGGGTCTGGGAGGGCAGGTATTCCTCTTCGAAATACCGTTCGTTGTACCGCACCAAAGTGTGGTCTTCCTTCGGCCGCGGACTCGTCATGACGAGCCCGCACGTATTGCAGGTTTCCATTGCGAGGTGTTGGCGTCGTCCGGCGGGCGTTCGGGCGCTCGATGCGCAGGCCGGGCAGGCCTCGAGGGTTTCGACTCCGACCATCGAGCCCGGAGGCGGGAGATCGGGAAGCGCAATCCAATCCGTGCTTTGTGACCCAGAACTGGCGCGAACGAAACGAGCCTCTCCGACCGTCGATGAGTCGAGCGTGAGTTCAAAACACACGGTGTTGCCGGACGGGTTCCCAAGGTGCGGGAAACGATGAGCAGCGTCAACGGATTTCACATCAGCATCGAAATCCAATGTGACGGTCGCAGCCGTCGGCGCAGTGCCTTGGATCAGCGCGATGTCGGCGACTGCCGTAACGGCGAGTCGAAGCTCATCTCCGGTTTCTGGCCCATGCCATTGCGAGTATGGCGAGCTTGTCGAAGAATCGAGATCGCCGCCGGGCCGTAGGTCTTGCAGCGCGCGTCGAAGCCGACGGGCAAGCCGGGGTACGAGTGGATTCACTGCGCCGACGCTAGTCGGCGAGCCTCAGCTGTCGAGGATCAGGTCGTCGTGATCCTTTGACCAGAAGATGAAGGCCGAGCCAAGAAGAATGAGTGCCGCTGCGATCAGTGCCATGCGAAGGTCGTCGAAGCCGGTAGCTGCCAGTTGGGCGGCCTCTTCGACCTGACCCTCAACGTCGGTGCTGACCTCTTCAGCAACGGTCGTGGTTTCGGCTGCAACCGTGGTCGTTCCTGCGACCGTCGTAGTCGGTGCGACGGTCGTTGCGACCACCGTCGTTGGAGCGATGGTCGTTGGGGCAATCGTCGTCGAGGTTGGCTCCTCCGGGAACTCTTCGTGACGGCCACAGAGCGCGGATACGACGACCGAGTCCGTGTTGCCGGGATTATTGAAGTGGTGGATTCGCATCGTGTCTGCGCCATTGGGAAGGTCGTACGTGCCCATATCGATAACTAGCCATGACCCCAGCGTGCCGTCGGGAAGATCGGGAGTGAACGGTGTCATTACTTGGGAGACGCCATTGAGAAGGAACTCGAGTCGAACCCGCTCGTTTGCCTGAGCGGCCCAAATATCGCGTCCTCGATGAGCGTCGTAGGTGATGACCTCGTCGAGGATGATTGCACCGGGTCCAACGGCCTCGAATCCAGGCACGTCGTAAACGATTACGAGGTCTGGTCCTACGCCGAATCGGGGAATGTCGATCGGGACGCCGTCCGGTGAGAAGGTGACCTCGGTTATAAGGACGAGATCGTCGCAGGCCGGACTTGGGGGAGCCACGAGCTCATCGGCGGTCCCGGAATCGATAATTCTGATGTCGTCGTCGGCTCCGGCCGTTGTCGTGAACACGAGCAGGACAAGCGCGCTGAGTAGACAAAATACTCCAGCTCGCCTCTGAATCGTTCGCATAAGGGATCGCCTCTTTCGGATTAATAACCGCCGCAATCAAAAGCCTGGGCCACAGGACGTCCCGATGCCCAACTCAAGCAGACTAACCGTCACGTGTCACCGCGTCTCCTGTCGAGTCGTCGGCGAGGTTCTAGGATCGGCGGATGGCCGATATGACCGGTGTTCTTCGATGGGGTGTTCTTGGGACGGGTTTCATCTCACACTCCGTCATCGAAGCCATCGAGCAGAGTCCGGGCTCGAGCGTTGAGATCATCGGAGGACGAAATGCGGAGCGCGTCGCCGAATTCGCGGTGCAGTATGGCATCGACCGTTCGTCCACCGACATGGTTGCTGTCGTCGAGGACCCATCGATCGATGTCGTGTATGTCGGACTACCAAATCACGTCCACCACGAGATAGCGATCGCTTCGGCAGTGGCAGGGAAAGCCGTGCTCTCGGAGAAATCGTTAACGACCACCATGGAGGCCGCACACGAGCTGGTCGACGGCGTTCGTTCCGCAGGAACGTTCTTCGTCGAGGGTTTGATGTACCTCGCTCACCCGCTGCTGAGCACTTTTGTCCAGGTCCTGACCGATGGCCGCCTTGGCACGATCCGGTCCATTCGAGGAAGTTACGCAGCGAATATTGCGGACCTCGTCAATCCCCAGGGTATGGGTACGTTGTACAACCTTGGGTGTTATCCAGTGTCGCTCCTTCAGCTGGTCATGCAGGCTTGTTTCGGCGATGACGCGTTCCACGAGCGAACGCTGAAGTCCGTCGGAAACCTGTCGGACTCCGACGGCACCGTCGTCGATGCTGCATGCGTCGTTCGCTTCGGGAACGGCGTGCTCGCCACCCTGCAATCGTCCGACAGTTACGGAAATGGCAGCGAATTTGCGGTCGGTGGCGATCGAGGGACGCTGCGGTTCGAGACGAATCCATGGCTACCGCTCGGCGGCGAGAATGTCATCATCTGGGACCCGTTCGAGGGTGGAGTAGAGCGAATCGTCGTACACGATGAACACGACGCGTTCTTCCACCAGATTCAAATGGTGGAGCGACGTGTCGCTGCGGGCGGATTGGAAGCCGAGCGACCTTCACCGAGACTCTCCGACTCCATCGAGATCATGGAGATGCTCACCGACTGGGAGGCGCAATGTCGTTAGGTCAGGCCGCAGCGCTGGACATACTGGGAGGCTGAGCTTCTAACCGGTTGCTGCGAGGGTCGGTCGAGTCGGGATCGCGCGACCCGGAGGTACCTCGATCGGCTTGGCTGGCGACTCGGGAGTGTCATCAGATCCGGCATATGTGTTGACGTACTTCTGACCGGACAGTTGTGCGATTTCGAACATCACCGCATCGGCGAAAACTCGAATGGTACGCGGATCGTTGGGGTCGCCGTGGTCTTCGATGTACATCGGTGCGCCGAAGTTCACCGAAACTGGCAATCCCCGCTTCATCTTGAACTGATCTGGTGGCTGCACGACGAGAGTGCCGGAATGGCCGACCGGGATGATGGGTGCATTACATCGCAGGCTCAGACGAGCAGCACCAGTGCGCGCCTTGTGGAGGTTGCCGCTGCGCGATCGAGTGCCCTCTGGATAGATCATGAAGAGATGTCCGCCGTTGAGTACTTTTGCGGCCGTGTCGAGCGCTGCTTGAGCGGCCTCGCCCCCTGAACGATCGACCGGGATCATGCCAACGGCCGGAAAGAGGTGTTTGGTCTTCCAGTCATCCATGTATTCACCCTTGCCGATCGCCCAAATGCGGCGGGGCAGCGACAACGGCACAAAGACCGAGTCGCAGAACGATAAGTGGTTCGGGCACAACAGCGCTGGGCCGGTGTCGGGGATGTGCTCGAGCCCCTCGATCTCGATGTCCCATAGTCGATGGACGAGGCGCCGGAGACCGCCGACGCTGACTCTGGAGAAACGTTCAGAGCCCGGGAGGTCCGGTGCTTCTTCCCAATTGAGTGGTGACAGCGATGACATCAGCGCAGCTCCCGACGAATGAGCTTGCCGGTCGGGGCGACTGGTAGTTCGTCGACGAGATGGAACTCGGTCGGACATTTGTAGCGGCTCAAACGAGCGCGGGCGAAAGCGTCGAGTTCAGCCGCGTCGACATCGGCAATGACGTGGGCAATGACCGTTTCACCCGTCTCGAGGTTTGCACCGCCGACGACGACCGCACCGCGCACATTCGCATGCTCGATGAGGACGTTCTCAACTTCAGCCGGGTAGACGTTGAACCCGGACACGATGATGATGTCCTTGACCCGGTCGACGAGAAAGAGATAACCATCGTCGTCGAACACGCCGACGTCGCCCGTCCAAAACCAGCCGTCAGCGGTCAAGACTTGGCCGCTCGCTTCGGCATCGTCGAAGTATCCCGCGAATATCCCCGGTCCTCGAACAACGATCTCGCCTGCATCGCCGATTTCGACCGGTGTGCCGTCTTGCTCGACCAGCAGCATCTCGACGCCGTCGATGACCTTGCCGACGGAACCGGCTCTCACGGCAAAGCCGCGGCTCGTCGTGAGTACCGGAGATGTTTCGGTTAGTCCGTAGCCTTCCTCAACAACGAGGCGATGCCGTTCGAACATGTCGTTGAAGACGTCGATCGGTAGTGCCGCAGCGCCAGAGATGGCGAGACGGACCGAGTCGAAGGTGTCTTGGTCGGCGTCGATGAGACTCCATCGGCGCCACATAGGCGGTGCGCCCGCGAGCACGGTGACGCCATGTTCCTTGACCAGCCTGAGGCTGTCGTCCACGTCGAACCGGCGCTGCACGACGAGGGTTGCTCCAACCCGCAGGGAGGTAAGCAGGATGGTGTTGAGGCCGAAGATGTGGGCGAAGGGTAGACAGCCAAGCGTGACGTCGTCGGCGACGAGACCCCCCTCGGCGTTCTCGGTGACGGCGAGCTGAGCCCATTCGAGGTTTCCGTGTGTGAGCATCGCTACCTTGGCGTTGCCCGAAACGCCGCTGGTCAGCATCATGAATGCGATGTCATCCGCGGCGCGGTCGACGATCGGTGGTGCTGTCGTGTCGAGGTCGATCGTCCGCATGTCGATAAGTGGTGCTTCGATCGTGGCCGCATGATCGAACGTCCAGGCCGCTTCTTCACACACGAGCATGACCGTGGGTCGTATCGACGCGAGCTTCCGGTCGAGCTCGGGAATAGGGTTCGTTGGCTTCATGGGGATAACTCGTGCGCCAACCCCTAGGGCGCCGAGTGCCGCAGCGATGAACATCGGCTCGTTGCCCGATGGCACCGCGACTCGGTCGTCGGGACCGACACCGTGATCGGTGAGAACCTTCCGCACAGCCGCGGCTTGTGCTCGTAGTTCGCCGTAGGTGACCGAAACCTCTCCGTCGATCAGGGCAACACGAGAAGGCTCATGTTCCTCAATGATCGTCGCAAGATTCACTCGTTCTCCTCGGGCCAGATGCTGGCGCAAGCATGCCACGCGAGGATAAGGCGCTCATATCGGGAGTCCGGATGATCTTTGCCCAGGCACTACTGTCGTGGCGATGAGCAGCAGCATGCGTCAACTCTCACGGCTCCCCGCCACAGCAGACGTCAGCGAGATCGTGCAGCTGCTCGAAGCGGACGGGGGAGTCATCATCGAGAAGATGTTCCCAATAGATGTTATCGATGCGATGTGTGCTGCAGCCATGCAGCGTGCCCAGGACATAGTTCCCGGATCGGCGACTCAGGGGATGGGCGAGGCCGGAGCGGCGTTCGTGGGTGCCAATACGATCCGGTTCTCGAGCCTCGGCCTACTTAGTCCGGCCTACTTCGAGATGCTCGATAACACCGTCTTTCAAGAGATCGCAGACGCTGTCCTGCTCCCGCGCTGCGGTTCTTATTGGGTAAATACTGGGCAGGTGATGTTCATCGGCCCCGGCGAAAAGGCCCAAGTGCTTCATCGAGATGCGAACAACTGGTGGGAGTACATCCGTGCCACGTGGCCAAACGCTCCAGAGGTGACCATTAGCGCCATGATCGGTCTCGAAGACGTGACCGAGGAGCTCGGAGCGACACGCGTCGTCCCCGGAAGCCACCTGTGGGAGCAGCTCGAACGATTCGAGGAGTACGACTCTGTTCCGGCCGAGCTCGGTCCAGGCGACGCGTTCGTGTACTCGGGCAACGTGCTGCATGGAGGCGGCGCGAATCAGACCGATCGCTGGCGGAAGGCGATGCACTTGAGCTTCGTGGCTGGCTGGTTGACCCCAGAGGAAGCCTGCGCGCTCGACTACACGACCGAAGAACTCAAGTCGCAGTCTCCACGCGTGCAGCGACTCCTCGGGCACCGCTCGTACTCGTCGACTCCCCATCCGGGCGGCGGCCTGTGGCTGAAAGAAGTTCGGGCGATCGAGGACTGTTAGGACGCCGCTATACCGGCTGGTCGAATGCGAAGATCCGCGCCGGGTTGTTGACGATGAGCAGGTCGATGTCGGCATCACTCAAACCGCGTTGTGGAGAAGCCGGGGTTTCGTTCGGCAGCGACTCATCGGAGTTTGCAACCAAGGCATTATTTCAGGGAGCGGCGTGCACCCTCGCACTCGGCACGCCTCTGGACAGACTCGATGCGTCACAGATCGCCGCGCAAAACATCGTCGACAGTATCGTGTGGCGAACCGGCGCCTAGCCGTCGACTGATCTAGCCCCGTGGTGGCAGAGCAATGTTCGGGAACATTGCGCGAATCTTGGCGTCGGCCTCGGCGCTGACGTGATTGGGGACGTGGGTTGCGAGTGTTCTCTTGACGTACTCGTGTGCGGTCTCCTTCACGTTCTTTGCGCCAGCGTCCACCCAGTCGTCGGGGCTGTTTCGATCACCGACGAGGGGATAGGTGTACTCGCTCTGCATCATGCTCAAGGTTTGTTCGTGGCCAAGGAAGTGTCCGGCGCCAAAAACGACCTCTCGCATTGCTTCGGTCGAGAGCGTGTCGGGAGTGATCTCGATTCCGCGAACCGTACGGTTGATCGATCCCAACATGTCGTTGTCGATCACCATTGCTTCGAGCGAACACGCCATCAGGCTGGCGAGCATCCCCGCTGACTCGTAAATGATGTTCGCTCCGGCGTTCGCGGCGAGGCCAACAGCAAGGCCTTTCTCGTGGCCTGCTTGATTGTCGGGAAGCTTGGAGTCCGCCATTCCTGCGGCTACGCCGACCGGTAGGCCGAGGTATTGCCCAGCGACCTGAGCAGCTGCGGCATTGAGGATCGCTTCTTCACCGCTTCCGCCACTCATTGCGCCGGTGCGAAGATCGGATACGAATGGCCAAAGACCCATGATGCACGGGTGTCCGGGGCTGATCAGGTTGACGCACGTGAGGGCTGCAAGGCATTCGGCGAGGGCTTGGACAAGTGAGCCAGCGAGCGCAGCGGGCGAGGTCGCTCCTGCCTGACCGGCCGACAACAGGTTGATCGGCATGCCGACGCGGACTTGTTCGGCCATGCAGAGCGCCGAGTCGTGTGCGAAACGGAGCGGCGGGACAACGAACGTATTGTTCGCCATGACGAACGGCCGACGACGAAATTCGCCCTCGCCGCCGAGCGCTACGTCGTACATGGCCACGATCTCGTGAACGTGTCCGGGCTCGAAGAACGAGGTGCCCTGTGGTTTGGTCGTGCCGGTCATCGTTGCGTACGCGGTATTGATATCTACGTCGCGGGACAGTTCCATGTCGCGAGCAACAACGGTGCGAACAAACATGTGAATGTTGTCGAGAGTGTCGCCGAGCCGAGCGCAGTCGTACACGTCCTGGATGGTGCTGTGACGGAATCGTTCCGTTTCGTGATCGAGCATGAGCACCGCTGCGCCGGCGGTACTGAAGTGGACGCGATCGCCGCCAATCTCGATGCCGTCATCGCTGTTGAAGCCGTGGAGAGTGAACTCTTTCGTCGCAATATCCATCGAGTGCTTGACGAGATCCCGAGGGAAATGCAGACGGTCATGTTCATCCATATGGCCACCTGCTGCGGTGACGATCTCGATGAACTCGGGCGTTGCTTGTCCCATGCCGATGTCCTCGAGCATGTTGAGGGCTGCCTGAAAGACGTCCTCACATTCCTTGTCCGAAAGGGGCTTGAACCTGCCTCCGGGCATCCCTGGCCAAACAGCTCGTGCGTCTTTAGCGAGCGGAGCTTCTCGAAGCGCCACTCGCGCAGCGCGTCCACCTGATCGTCGTGCCATGTCCAATCGTCCTTATGCTCGTGGCTTCTCGTTTGCGGAGTCGTAGGCTGCGTCGGCAAGCACTGTTGCCGATCGCAGTTCGCCCATCATCTTGATCTGAAGTTCGGTGCCGGGCGCCTTGCACGCCGGGTCGACGAAGGCGAACGCAAGGCCCATGTCGACGCTGTGGCCGTAGGTTCCCGAGGTGGTGAGGCCCACCTGTTTCCCGTCGTGGAGCACCGGTTCGTTGCCCCGCGGGTCGTTGTCGGAGGTATCGACGGAGCAGTAGACGAGCGTCATTTCGATGTCGTCGCCCATTGACAGTCGAGCCTCCGTGGCCTCTTTACCTTGGAAGTCGAGGTCGTAGTTCACGAAGCGGCCCAGATCTGCCTCGACCGGCGTGATCTCGGTCGTGAGTTCGGTACCCATTGCCTTGTAGGCCTTTTCGATGCGCATGCAGTTCATTGCGTAGGCGCCGTAGTGGACCATGCCAATCGGCTCGCCGACCTCCACGATCGCGTCGTACAAGGCCGGCATCTGGTCCATTGCGCAATGGAGCTCCCAGCCGAGTTCGCCCACATAGCTGACCCGTAGCGCGATGACGGGCACACCAGCAACGGTGATCTCTTGGCCCGTGAGCCAGCGGAAGGATTCTGTCGTGAGATCGGCATCGGTGAGGCCCGCAAGGATGTCTCGGCTCTTGGGACCGGCGACGGCCAGGATCCCTTTGTCTTCGGTCATGTCGGTCACCGTGACGTCTTCGCCGTCGGCAATGTGATGCATGAGCCAGTCGCGGTCGTGGAATTCCGACGTAATGCCCGAGTTGAGGTAGTAGCGGCCATCGGCGAGTTTCGTCACGGTCATCTCGGCCTCAATTCCACCGAGCGTCGTGAGGAAGTGCGTGAGTCGCATGCCGCCGACCTTGACCGGCATCTTGTTTGCAGCCATGCGTTCGAGGAAAGAGCCGGCGTCAGCGCCGGTGACCTCAAATTTCGCAAACGCGGTGAGGTCAGCAATACCCGCGACCTGGCGGGTGCCCGCAACCTCGGCTGCGACGAAATCGAATGCGTTGGATCGACGGAAGCTGTGGGCCTCGGGGTCGCCGTAGTACTGCGGGCGCTCCCAGCCAAAGACCTCCTGCCACTGCGCTCCCTTTGCGTCGAGGCGGTCGTAGATCGAGTCGGCTTTCTGTGGTCGTCCAGCGAAACGTTGTTCGCCCGGTAGGCGGGTCGCGTACATCTCGTGGAATTCATCGACCGCTTTGTCGATGGCATACCGGCCCTTTGGGCCAGCGTGATCTCCGAATCGGCGTGGGTCCATCTCGGCCACGTTGATCTCGGTTTGGCCATGCACCATCCACTGGGCGAGGTATTTCCCTGCGCCAGGGCCCTGTGTGACACCGATGGACGCACCGGAACAGTGCCAATAGTTGTGGTGGCCCGGCGCTGGTCCCATGAGGAAACCGCTGTCGGGTGTATGGGTGATCGGCCCCGAGATAACGGTCTTGATCCCGGCGTCTTGGAATGCGGGTATGCGGTTGCCGGCCTCGATGAGCCATGGCATCAGCTGATCGAGATCGGGCGGCGTCAGGTAAAAGTGCTTGTCCCAGTCGATCCAGTCGAGCCCGTAGGTCTGCGCGTTTTCGCGCTCGTATGGCCCGACGAGAAGGCTGTCGATCTCGCGACGGTAGTAAGCCGAAGCCCGTGGGTCGCGGACGATCGGCGGCTGGAACTTACCGAGGTCGGTGATCTCCTTCATGGGTTCGGTGATCAGGTACTGATGGATGACCGAGACGATCGGCACGTCGATTCCCGCCATCGCGCCGACCTGGGGGGCGTAACAGCCGGCGGCGTTGACCAGGTGGTCGGCCACGACCCTGCCTTTGTCGGTGATTACCTCCCAGCGCCCGTCGGGTAGCTGGTTGGTTTCCGTGACGAGTGTGTGTTTGTGAACCTTTGCGCCGAGTTGGCGGCCTCCAGCGACCATGGCCGCCGACGACATCGATGGATCGGCCCAGCCGTCGTTCGGGGTGTGAAAGCCCATGAGCACGTCGGTGACGTCCATGAATGGCCAGTGCTCGAGGATCTGCTTGGGTTCGAGCAGATAACTTTCGTTGCCGACGAGCTCCATAATTCCGTGCACATACTTGAACCAGTCGACTTGATCTTGGTCCAACGCCAGGCGGATCGCGCCCGTCTCGTGCCAGCCACCACTCATGCCGGTCTCGGCCTCGAGGGCCGGATAGAGATCGACGGCGATCTGGTGGTTTTTCGCCATGTTCAGGCTGCCGATGAAGTGTGGGATCAACCCAGCGGCGTGCCATGTCGAACCCGACGAGAGCTCGCCCTTCTCGATGAGAAGCGTGTCGGTCCAGCCTTCATGGGCGAGATAGTAGAAGAGCCCGGCGCCCATTGCTCCGGCGCCGATGATGACTACTTGTGCTTCTTCTTGCATGGCTTTCACACCTTCACGCGCTCATTGCGCGGATCGTAGAACGAACGGAGAGATGGGGTGGCGGCGAATGGCGTGGCGGCCACTTCGATTTCGAAGCTGCCGGTGTCGAGCCACTCCTTGGTTACGCCGTCGGGGTTGTTGAGGTAGCCCATAGCGAGCGCTTTACCTTCGAGGTAGCTGAACATTCCGCCGGTCGTTCGGCCGACCATGACGCCGTTGCGCCGGATTGGCTCGTCGCCGTAGAGCAGCTTCCCGGTGTCTTCGAGGCGGAATTGGATCAGCCGCTTCGTTCTGACGGTCTCAGCCTTTTGGGCGAGCAACGCTTCAATACCCCGGAAGCCGCCCACCTTGTCGTACGCACAGGTGAAGCCGAGGCCGGCCTCGAGCGGCGTGTCTTCGTCGGTGATGTCGTCGCCCCAATGCCGATAGCCCGACTCGAGGCGAAGCGTGTTCATTGCGTGGTAGCCGGCGTGTTTGAGGCCGTGGCCCCGCCCCGCATCGACGAGCGCATCGTGGAGAGCAACCGCATCGTCGTTGGCGATGTAGAGCTCCCAACCCAACTCGCCGACGTAGGTCATCCGGATGGCGAATACCTCGATGCCAGCGACGGTCAGGTTCATCGACGTGCCGAATGGAAAGCCGTCGCTGGTGAGGTCCTGATCGGTGAGCTGTTCGAGCACTGCGCGGCTGTTGGGGCCCATCAGACCGAGCATCGCTATCTCGTCGCTGCGATCGGCGATTTGTACGTCGTAGTCCCGCGCTGTGCGACGGAGCCAGTGCCAGTCTCGGTTGGCGACGGCGGCGCCGGTGACCACCATGTATTCGAATTCGCCGCGACGTGTCACGGAGAGGTCGGCTTCGATGCCGCCTCGTTCATTGAGCCACTGGGTGTAGACGGCCTTCCCGACGGGCGTATCGACCTCGTTGCAGCTCATCCAGTTCAGCATCTTCATCGCGTCTGGGCCGATGACCTCGAAGTTCGCAAACGATGTCTGATCGAATAGGCCAACCGCGTTACGAACCGCTTCGCACTCGCGTCCGCTGGCATCGAACCAGTTCTGTTTGCCCCAGCTGTATTCGTATTCTGGGTTCTCGCCGTTGGTGGCGAACCAGTTCGGTCGTTCCCAACCAGCGGTCTCCCCGAACACGGCGCCAGCCTCGGCAAAACGTTCATGCAAGGGCGACATCCGTTGGTTTCGGGCGCTCTCGTACTGGCGGAATGGCCAGTGCATCGCGTAGAGCAGTCCGAGACTCTCGGGAATTCTGTTCTCGAGGTATTTGGGCTCGCTCTGGAACGGAAAGGTGCGACGGATGTCCACGGCGGACAGGTCGCTCGGCGGATGACCGTCGATGATCCAGTCGGCGACGACAGCTCCCGCGCCCCCAGCACTTTGGATACCGACCGAGTTGAAGCCCGCCGCGATGTAGCAGCCATCGATCTCATTGGATTCGCCGAGGTGGTACACCCCGTCTGGGGTGAACGCTTCGGGGCCGTTGAAGAACAGTTGCAGTCCAACCTCGCCGAGCCGCGGCATGCGTTGGATCGCTCGTTCGAAGATCGGCCCTATGTGGTCCCAGTCTTCGGGCAGTGTGGCGAACATGAAGTCTCGGGGGATGTCGCCGATGTTCCAGATCTTGCCGCGTGGCTCGAAGAAGCCAGCCATGATCTTGCCGGTCTCTTGTTTGAAGTAGGTGTGATTGGCTGGGTCGCGCACGGTTGGCATGTTCGGTAGCACTTCGTCGATCGCCTCGGTGACGATGTAGAAATGTTCGCACGCCTGCAGAGGTACCCGAATCCCAGCCGTCTTGGCCAGCTGTCGTGTCCACATGCCACCAGCGAGCACGACCGTTTCAGCTTCGATGTATCCCTGCTCGGTGTGGACGCCAGCGATGCGGTCGCCGTTCGTTTCGAGCTCGGTCACGGCGATACCTTCGATGACCGTTGCCCCTTTTGCCTTTGCCCCCTTGGCCAAGGCCACGGTTGTGTCGACCGGAGAGGTTTGGCCGTCGTTGGGGATAAAGAGTGCTCCGACGAGGTCATCGATGTTGAGGAGAGGTGCCATTTCTTTGGCTTCGTCGAGCTCGATCTCGCGAATGTCAACTCCGACCGTGCGCGCCATCGACATTCCGCGCAAGAGTTCTTCCCAGCGTTCGAGATCGGACGCCACCGAGATCGACCCCGGTGTGCGGTACCCGGTCGCTTGGCCGGTTTCGCCTTCGAGGTCTTCAAAGAGCCGAGCGGAGTACTCGGCCAGCTTGGTCAGGCTGTGGGTCGACTTGAGCTGGCTGACGAGTCCGGCGGCATGCCAGGTGGTTCCACCCGTGAGCTGCCCCTGCTCGAGGACGAGGACATCGGTGACGCCTCGGCGAGTGAGGTGGTAAGCGATCGAGCAACCGATAATGCCGCCACCGACGATGACCACTTGGGCGCGGTCTGGAATGCGTGAGGCCACAGCGACTTCCCCTTTGAAGACTTGCCGACGCAACGGTAGCAATACTTCGACCGGTATGACGACATTCACATGAAAGTCATATCTGATATACCATTGACGCATGACAGTCTCAAACCTGACCGCCCGACAACTTGAGGCGATCATCACGGTGGCATCCCGGCGAAATATCTCGCACGCCGCGCTCGAGCTCGAGATGAGTCAGCCATCGCTCAGTCGGCTGATCTCCCGGCTCGAAGCAGATCTCGACGCGGAGTTGTTCGAGCGAGATGGGCGAGGGGTTACGCCAACCGATGCCGGCACTCGGCTTGTGGGTCATGCAAGTGAGGCCCTACGTCACCTGAACGAGATGGAGGACGAGATCCGATCGCTCGACGGCGACCTCCGCGGTCGGATTTGTGTTGCGATGCCGGACACGGTCGGCCATGCACTTTTTCTGCCGCTGATCGATCGGGTTAAGTCGTTACACCCTCGGGTTGAGCTTCGGGTCATGGGCGCACATCCGAACAACGTGCCGTTGGCAATGTCGGCAGGAGACGGCGATGTGGGCATCGTTTCCGACGCGCACAAACATGGCGGCCTCCAGTTGACCCCGTTGGCTACCGAGCAACTACATCTGGTCGGACCGGCCGATTGGAAAGCGCGCCCCTCGATGTCGATCTCGGGCATGGCCGACACGCCCTTGGCGTTGCCGGCGATTCAGCCTGGCCTCCGAGAGCTCATCGAGCGCGTGTTCGCGAGCCAAGGGATTCGGCCGAACGTCGTGATGGAGCTCGATTCTCAGGACGCGCTCGTCGAGGTCGTGAGAAGTGGGCGAGCCTTTTCGATCATGTCGTTCGCTGGAGTTCTTCGACCTGTGCGGCGCAAGGAACTTGTCGCAGCGCCGATCGTCGGCCCGTCGATCGATCGCGGACTCCACACCGCGCTCCCGGAAGGTCGAACGGTCACGCGCCTGATGAGGATCATCGAGTCGATCGTCCAAGATGTCGTCGCCGACGCGGCCGAAGATGCACGCTGGACATTGTCCTCCCAGTAATACTCAGGCTTGCTTCCCGGTAATACTCAGGCTTCCGAGGCATGTGGCGAAACGCCGCAGACTGGGAAAGGCTCAGAGCACGTTCTTCGGCGAATGAACATCCCGAGGATGCACTGTTGCTCCTTGAAACAGCGCTCCGGCAGGTGTGATCGAGGAAGATTCCGACGAACGGCGTTACCGTTTCACGCATGCGATAATCCGAAAAGCAGCGTCGGCGTTGCTCTCGGTGCTGCACCTCGAGGATCTTCATGCGGCCGCTGCTGCCAGTGATCGGACGGGAGCGAAGGTGGCCGCATCTGGTGCGCGAGTTGTGACCATAGACCTCCGGGGACACAACAACGGATTTGAGGACGGCTTTGGTGTCGACGTCGACATCGACGAATCGTTTGACTGGCTCGTGCACAATCTCACCGAATCACTCGAGAGAGCGGCACGGCCGTGAGGTCTGAGCGGTAAAGCTGACATTCCGGGAGGCGCGCCTGCACCTGTGGCGCGCCGCTCGACTACGTTTTCGTCGATGGCAGAGTTCGACTCGCATAGTCAGTTGCGAAGATCTCTAAGCCTGGGCCACGTGTTTTCGCTCAGCACCGGAGCCATGATCAGTTCAGGGCTGTTTCTGCTGCCTGGCTTGGCGGCTACAAAGGGTGGGCCGTCGATAATTCTTGCCTATTTGATCGCGGGCATTCTGGCGATTCCAGCGATGCTCAGCGTGGCAGAGCTCAGTACCGCTATGCCGAGGTCGGGTGGCGCCTATTATTTCCTCGAGCGGGCGCTTGGCCCTGCGGTCGGCACCGTCGCGGGCTTCGGCACGTGGTTGTCGCTCGTCCTCAAGGATGCTTTTGCGCTGGTCGGCATGAGCGCGTATTTGAACCTCGTCTTCGATGTCCCGGCGAAGCCGTTGGCGGTCGGCCTCATCGTTGCCTTCACCCTGCTCAATCTGTTTGGCTCGAAGACCAGCGCCGGTGTGCAGATCGTCCTCGTCGGGTTCGTGCTTGTGGTCATGACCGTCTTCATTCTGATCGGCCTTCCCGAGATCAGTCGTGGAGATGGTGAGCTGTCACCGTTTTTCGAAAGTGGTGCATCAGGAATGGCTGCGGTTGTGGGGCTGATCTTCGTCAGCTATGGCGGCCTGACCAAGGTGGCGAGCGTCGCTGAAGAAATCGAAGACCCGTCGCGAAACATCCCCCTCGGGATGATGCTCTCGCTCGGTGTGAGCACGCTCATCTACACGTTGGCCGTGCTGGTTACGGTCGCTGTCGTGCCGCCAGCAAAATTGCATGACGACCTCGCTCCGATCCACAGCGCAGCCGAAGCCATTCTGCCGTCTGTGGGCGTGACCCTGGTCGTAATTGCGGCGTTGGCAGCCTTCTCGTCAGCGGTCAATGCAGGCATCTTGGCGGCGGCCCGATATCCGTTGGCCATGAGTAGAGATGGCCTCTTGCCACCGGTGTTCGAGAAGCTCAGCTCGCGCAAGACTCCGGTAGCGGGCATTCTCGTGACGGGTGCGGGGATGGCGATGGTGGTCGTGGCCTTCGATGTTGGCGCAATCGCGAAGCTGGCCAGTGCTTTCGTGCTGCTCACGCTCGGACTCGTCAATCTCGCAGTGATCGTGCTGCGAGCCTCGAATATCGTCTCGTACGCGCCCGGTTTCCGGGCGCCATTCTTTCCGTTCCTCCAGTTGGCTGGCATCGCGCTGGCCATCTATCTGATCATCCAACTCGGTGCGCTCGCCCTCATTCTCGTGAGCGTATCGATCCTGATCTCTTTGTTGTGGTACCGGCTGTACGGCCGATCTCGGTCGAGTCGAACCGGGGCGATCTTCCACGTATTCGAACGGCTCGGGAAACTCGCTGACCATCGCCTCGACCGTGAGATCAGCGCTGCGATGCAGAGTCACGGCGTGCGAGCTGACGATGAGTACGCGGGCCTGATTGCTCGGGCATCGGTGATCAGCGTTTCGGGCACGGCGGATATCGATGTCGCAGCGCACCGGGCGAGCGAGGTTCTGGGGCGCCGCATCAACGTCGACGCCGACGCGGTAACCGACAACTTCCTGGCCACTGGATCGTTGTGGATTCAGCCTTCGGATCGGCATCCAACGGCGACACCGGTCGCGTTCTTCGATATCGACGATGAACACTTGGTAATCGTGCGCGCTGCTTCTGGCATTCAGATTCCAGCGAATTGGGGTGGCCGCGACGAACGGGTGAACGCCCTTTTCTTCTTGGCCGGGCGCGAGGAGATTCCGGGTCGAGCTCTGCGCCTTGCGGGGGAGTTGGCCGCATACCTGCATACCGATTCGGGCGAGTCCATGATTGACGCGAGCTTCGAGTCCGAGGTCAAGGCAGCGCTGCTTCCGGGGTTGTCGATCGAGCAGTATCCGTTGTTGGAAGAGCTCCCGACCGGTGGGCTCATTGGGCGTCGGATCGGCGATCTCTCGCCACCGACAGGAGTCGATCTCGAAGCTATCCGTCGTGACGGAATCGTGCTTCGCACGCACGTCGACCTCATCCTCGAAGCCGATGATCAGCTAACGGTCATCGGTCCCCGAGACTCGCTACCGACGCTCTTTGACCTCACCGAGTTGCTCACGTAAGAACCCAGGCTTGGCTGCCGCCGAGTTTCGACGGAGTGAAGTTTGGGAGAGTGCACGATTTGCTGTCTTGGTTATTCGTCATTTGAACCACATTTGTCGGAAGTGGAGCTGTTTCTAGAAGTTCACCTGACTCGAAACGGTTAGTGTCGACAGAGTGCGGGCACCGAATGCTCGCTGGCAGGGGGACGCCACATGGATTCGAGCTTTGTTACCGCACATCGCTGGGATATCGACTGGCAAGACGACAGCGAGGTTCTATCGCTCGGTCACGGGGTGCAGGTAAAGGTGTACTTCCACGATCCCGAAACTCACCACACCGACATGCTCGTCAAGTTTCCACCGGGTTACGTCGAGCCACGGCACAACCACGATTCCAGCCATTCGGTCATCGTGCTCGAGGGTGTGCAGATCGTGAACGGTGAGGAGCTACGAGCTGGTGACTACCTGTTCGCAGATGGCACCGAGCCCCACGGGCCGTTCGAATATCCCGAAGGATGTGTTGTGTTCGCTAGCTTCAGAGGCGAGTCCTCACACCACCGTTATGCAGGATCACCGGCCGGCGACATCTAACCCGATTTCAAGAGGAGCACGCACATGCAGCAACTACCGCGACGGGGCTATTCCCGCGCCGAGATGATGACTCGGGTGGCCCGCTTCGACGAGCTCAAGGGCTCCGACGGCGGCCTTCCCGACAGCAAACTTCCGAGCGCCGAACGGATCTTGTACAACGCCATCGGATTTCAGCCACCGGAAAGCGATAACGAAGCGACCACGTCGCCGGTAGGCGAGGACGCGGCACGGAACGCCGCGATTCCGATTCGCGAGGGTTTCAACCTGGGCTATTGCCGTGCAAAACCGGGCAAGGGCCCAATGATGCACAACCACGACACGAACGAAACGTTCATCTGTATGTCGGGTAAGTGGCGGGCGAGCTGGGAAGACGAAAATGGTGGTGTTGAACATGTTGATCTGGATCCGCTCGATCTGATCTCGATTCCGGCTGGGGCGATTCGTCGCTTTGAGAACGTGACCGAGGGCGACCCCGATAGTGATCACGTGCTGATGTTCGTGATCGGGGGCGATCAGCCTCAAGCAGAGTTCACCGACGACGCGATGGAAGAGCTCAGAGCCGCAGGCGTGTGGCCGCCAAGTGAGTAGACCCCGAGCACGAAGACGAAGAATGAGGAGAGGCTGAAATGGTCGCTTATTGGATTTCCCACGGTGAGGTCAGCGACGCTGAGGCGTACCGAAAATACGCTGCACTCGCCAAAGGTGTGGTCGCGTCCCACGGTGGCGAGTTTCTTGCACGGGCCACAAGAACTGTGTGGCTGGAGGGAAACGAGCGCAGCCGTAACATCATCGTGCAATTTCCAAGCGTCGAGGACGCGGTGCGTTGCTACGAATCCGATGGATACCAGGAGGCATTGGTGTTCGCGCGCGATGCGTCCGTGCGTGATCTTTGCATCGTCGAGGGTGATCCACCCTCCTGATCGAGGTGTACATCTCGTGAGGCATCATCGAGAGCGCCTCGCTCCCTCCCACCTTTGCCTTGTCGGTTGGTGAAGGTGTGCTGTGTC
Source organism: Verrucomicrobiales bacterium (assembly GCA_047638715.1). GTDB lineage: Bacteria > Actinomycetota > Acidimicrobiia > Acidimicrobiales > SHLQ01 > SHLQ01. The sequence continues at coordinate 2,902 of JBLIMK010000036.1, read as the reverse complement.
GCGGCTGCGACGATCATCGCGTGAACCCAGGTCGATCGAAGTGGTGCGATCGACAAATTTCCTCATAGCCGAAGCGGCTGTACCACTCGACTGGCCAATCGCCGAGATCGGCCGTGAGGCACGAGAGCTCGCAGCCCGCCTGTCGTCCACGCCGTAGTGCTTCACGCAGGAGGGAGTCGCCATAGCCACGTCCGCGGAAGTCGGGATGCGTGAACAAGTTTTCGAACTGAGCAATGCGTTCGACATGGTCGACGTAAAGCTCAGCTCGGGCCACAATCTCGTCTCGGTCGAACACAGCGAGCAACGTGACGTCTGCGCCATGTGAATACAGCGCCGTGCGCCCGGCGAGTTGGTCGATCTCATCGGCGGAAGCGCTGGGCAACTCGATCCGCCAATCACGTAGGAGCGCTGGTCGCAGGGTGTCGAGCGACACCGCCTGCACGTCGTGACGTGGGGGTGTTGGCTCAGGCCCCCTGTGGATCATCGTCGCAATCGTTTCATGCTCGTAGCCAGCGGCAACGAAGTCCGAGCTCGACGCATCTCCGAGGGCGTCGTCGTCAATGGTCACATACCGGTGTTTCGAACCTGCGTTACGCAGAATTTCTTCGGTAGCCGCCAGAATGTCCGCGGGCGACGCAGGCGATGTGACCACGAGCCTGTTGTGATAGTGCGAGTTGGGGAAGTCGGCCTGCAGGACAGCGAATCCGTAGGACAAATCTAGGTTCGTCGTCGCCTGCGCCCTGGCAAAGCGGTGTTCGAAGCCGATGATCCGTTCAACCTCGGAAGCGCTCATTCGGGGACGATAGCCGAGCCTCTCGGTGAGGAGTTTGAAGCGCTAGTTCGGCCAGAGAAGACCGCAGTTCGTTTTACAGGTTCGAAGCCGATCTTGATGCGCTCGGCGCCAGCCTTGGCAAGAAGGTCGATGCCGGTCGTCAGTATGCGGCGGGCAAGCCCACTGGGCTGATGGGCATCCTCGGTCCGCATTGGTTCGACCATGCCCGTCGCTATTTCGGGGTACTACCAGAACAGGCCGTGCGCCGCGTGTCTGCCCTCGCAGTCACCGGCGCGCGCGATGCCGGCGGTTAGACGGTTCGCGTCAGCCTGAATGGACTGAGTTTGTGACGACCTCGCGTTGGTGCAGGGGCAGTGAGAGGTGTTTGACGGCGAGCTGGACCGAGGGCCCGATGATGACCATGAACCACACCGTGCCCCAGCCGATTGTGCCGCCGAGGATCAGGCCGACGACTAAGACCGTCGCCTCGATGGCAAATCGTGCCTTCCACAGCTTGATTCCGCGCTTGTCGAGAGCGGTCATCAGCCCGTCCCGCGGCCCAGAACCCATGCGTACACCGAGGTAGAACCCAGATCCGAGTGCGACAAGGAAGGGTCCCGTGATCGTCATGAGTGCTCCCAGCCAACGATTTTCGGGCTCTTCGATCAACCAAAGGGTCGCGTCGAGTACCAACCCGATGATGAGCACGTTGGCTATCGTCCCGGCGCCGATGGGTTCCTTCATGATCGCCATCAAGATGAGGAGCACCGCGCCAACGGCCATTACTGCGGACCCGATCGTGAGCGGTGTGCGTTCCGATAAGCCCTGGTGAAACACGTCCCAACCAGGAAGACCGTGTGCTCCCGCAACGATAAGTCCGAGGCCAAATCCGACAAGAATCAGCCCGAGCAGCAAGCGAGGGAGTCTCCGAAATTGGATCGAGAAAGGAAGCACCGTCGAACGCTACCGGTGCTTGAGGCGGCACCCAGTCGGTGGTGAAAACAGGAAGTCAGTCGACTACGGCGACAAGGCCGGCGGACGTTATCCCGGCGATACCTGCAATCTCGTCGTTGTCAGAATTGTCGCCGCTGATGCCGACGGCCCCGATCGTGGCACCAGAGCTGTCGTTCACGAGAATGCCGCCGCCCACTGGAATTAGCGCCCCGCCGAAGGCGCCGGCGACCGACGCAATGAATGCAGGGCGGTTCTCGGACATCATCTCCAACCATCGGCCGCCCTTTCCGATGCTGATGCAGCCGTGTGCCTTGGCGTATGCGATTTCGAAGCGTTTGTTGGCCGAGTTGTCTTCTCGTTCGACGGCGGTGATGTGCCCTCCAGTATCCAGGACGACAACGCTGAGGGGCATGAAACCTTGTGCGTGACCTTCGGCCAACGTGCCGGCGATGATCGCCCTCGCCTGGTTCAGTGTGATGTTGCTCATCTCGGTGTCCTTCTGTTCGGTCGCAGGCTCATTCTGTGCGACTGGACAAGACCCGTCCAACCCCATCGACGGCTGCCCCTTGTTATGAGACGATGTTTCGACGAGTTGGGCTGCGATGCGACACGTCGAGATCGAGTGAAGCAATGAAACGACCGCCATCTTTCACCGAGACGGATTCGTCGTCGTCTCAAACTCCCTCGACCTCGAGCAGCTCGAACGACTCCGCGTTGGCGCTGATGAGGTCACTTCCACTCTGCTCGAGGCCGATCCGGACGGCGTCGTCGGCGGAGGCGCTGGCGGTCTTGCCCATCGCTACTCCTTTGGTGGCACTTCTGCTTCTCGACACATGTTTCATGGTTCGGAGTGGTCACAGCTGATCGACCTGCCGACAACCACACCGATTCTGTCTTCGATCTTCGGCGGTCCCGAGTACTTCGTTTATGGCTCGGGCGGCGATCTCGCCCTCCCGGGCGCTATCGAATACCAGGGCCCGCATTCCGACAACGTGTGGACCGAGCTGCACTCGATCCAGAGCGCCGATCCCGGCACTGGCGGAGGAGCACGAGGCCACCGATCCGAACCCGAAGAGCACCGAGTACACCTCGCAGTAAACGATGACCAACCGGATCGTCATGGGATCGATGTTGTCGGAGATCGTCTCCGACCTTATGGGTCTAGTCGAACAACGT
>JBLIMK010000035.1:0-32071 GCA_047638715.1 Verrucomicrobiales bacterium | reverse complement strand
CATCGAGCGCGCCACTCGAGATCGCGTTCGCCAGCTCGACCATGGCCTCCAAGGTGAGGCGAATCTCAGATTCGGTGCTCGATGCCATGTGCATGGATTCATCTTAGCTCAACCTTGTGAATGTGCGTTGCTAAATCGTTTATAACCCTTACACTCGATTTTCACGTTGTGCGAGGCTAAATAGACTTGAGGCCTTACACAACGGTTCATAAAGCGCTACGGGAGGTGGCCACCATGCACGAGTTCGTTCTTCTCTTTCTGCTGATTACCGCCAACGTCATGGGCGTGGGCATGGTCGTCCCACAAGTCATTCGCATCAATCGTGTGCAGTCGGTGGGAGGTGTCTCCATTGCGTGGATCGGCGTGGGAATCGCGATGAACGGCTGGTGGAGCGCTTACGCCGTAGCGAGCGGCCTCTGGGGCCTCCTGCCCGTATCGATCGGTGCGGGAGGTTTGTACCTGATCATGACGGCGCAAGTTCTGCGGCTCGGTGGGTGGCATGCACTTCGCCCGCTCGCTGTCGGGGCATTCCTGCTCGGCATGGTGCCGCTGCCGTTCTTGTTGGCCGGAGGCATGGCGGCTGCGGGCGTCGCAGCCGGGTTCAGCTACGGCGGACAGTTCATGCCGGCTGTAGCGGTTTCACTTCGATCGACGGCGCTCTCGGGCCTATCGCCGACGACATGGACAATGGCGTGGATCGAAGCTGCGATCTGGGTGATCTATGGGACGTCGGTGGACGACCAGGCACTCATCATTGGAGGTACTGGGGGAGCGGCCGCGTCGGCGATCATCCTCATCCGCCTGAGCTCGAAGCGCCGACGAACCCTGGTTCCGTCCCTCCCGTGATGAAGAGCCGGCCTTCAAGTTTCGCTTGGAGCGACGGTTTAGCTCCGCGCTCCGAGCGGGTCGGGCAGAGCGGCGCGAAACTCGTCGTAGCTCGCAAACCCAAGGGTTGGCGTCACGGTTTCTGCCCATACAGCGTCGAGCTCGGTGGCGAGGTCCAACGACAGCACCGCCGATGTTTTCGCGTTCACCTTCGACGCGTTGCCGCCCTCAGGCAAACCCATGATCGGATCGCGCTTCTCTCGAAGCAAGATTTCCTCGAACTTCGAGCCGTGCTGGGCCATCGTTGATCGCCTGCAGTTACCAATCACGGCCGACATCGTCTCGTCGTCAAGTTCGATGCCGAGAAAGTCGGCGACGATCGGCGGCACCGCGTCGGGGTCGGCAACCATGTCTTCATAGGAGAGGGCAAGCACGTCGTCGTCGCCAATGCGTGGCCACCATTCGATGAGGTGCTGCCAGTGTCGACCCGAAGCCGACCCTCCGATGTAGAACGCCCGCGCGAAGTCTTCGATCGGGATCGTGCCGGGCTCGAAGAACCAGCCCTCGAAGAATTGATAGAACGACGGCAGGACGGTGAGCGGATCGCGAAAGACGGTGATGTAGCGACCGCCTGGCGGGATCTCCGGAGACGAGAGATGGCTCTTGAAGGCTCGAGGCTCCCACCGCTGATCGGCTGTTGGATCAACGTCGATATCGACGGCGGTCTCCAGCCATGGCACAACGACGCTGATGTCATCGAACGCCATCGATCCGCCCGTACGGAGCTGATGCACGATCTGCTGCGTCCACGTCGTGCCGCTCTTGGTGTATGTGCAGATGAAGACATCGGAGGGACGAGTCGGAAAGTTGTTGACGACCTCAGCTGCTTCGTTCGATCGAAAGTTGGCGAGGCGGGACATCATGTCGTCGATGGAGGTCGGCCGGACGGGATTGCGCATGTCGAGTGTCTAGCGGCTGTGAAGATGGCATTCCCAGCCGTGACAAGGGAATATGAAGCCATGGAGTTTCTCAGCGGTGGCAGCGCCCTCGTCCGTTCGCTGGTTGCACATGGAGTGACCGATCTGTTCGGCGTGCCGGGCATTCAGAGCGATTGGTTCTACAACGCGCTCTATGACGAGGGACAGCCACTCAAGGTGTTCACAGCCCGCCACGAACAGGGCGCTGCGTATATGGCGCTCGGGTACGCGGCGTCCACGGGCCGGCTCGGGGTGTTGAGCGTTGTGCCAGGGCCCGGCTTATTGAATGCGACGACGGCGCTGGCGACCGCCAATGCAATGTGTGCGCCGGTTCTCGCACTCGTGGGTCAGATCCCTACGCCGATGATCGATCGAGGACAGGGTCTGCTGCACGAGATCGTCGACCAACCTTCGATCGTGGCTCCATTCACTCGCTGGAGCGGCCGCGCTGCTTCGCCCAACGAGGTCCAGCAGATGGTCGCTGAAGCCGTGGCTGACATCTTCACTGCTGATCGTCGACCGGCGTATCTAGAGATTCCGCCCGACATCCTGCAGGCCGAGGCTGACGTGACGGTCGTCGACCCGATCGAACCAGTGCAACCCGTGGTCGACAGCGCCTTGATTTTAGCGGCTGCGAAGGCGCTGGCTGAGGCAAAGAACCCGATGATCGTGGCGGGTGCCGGTGCCTTAGATGTCGGGCACCTGGTGCAAGAGCTGGCCGAATTGGTTCAGGCGCCGGTCGTCACGCATCGCGGGGGCCGCGGGATTCTACGCGATGACCATCCGTTGTCGATGAGCTTCCGTGTAGCGCGAGGCATGTGGGCTGACGTTGACGTCGTGGTCGCGATCGGTAGTCGAATGCAAATGGTTCTGGGAGAGTGGGGGAGCGATGCGACCCTCACGCAGATCTGGGTGAATGCCGATGCTGGCGCTGCTGCCAGGGTGGGCGAGGCCGACATCAACTTCGGTGCTCGCGCCGAAGAGGTGCTTCCCGAACTCCTCCTCGAGCTCGAGGGTCGGACGATGGCGAGCAGCGGAGACTCGGCATCGATGGCCGAGCGCACGACGGCACACCTCGACGAAATGGCGAGCCTCGAGCCGCAGATGTCGTATCTCGCCGCCATTCGTAAGTCGCTCGGCGATGACGGAATCCTGATCACCGATCTCACCCAGGTCGGCTACGTAACCCGGGCGGCATACGCGGTCGATTCGCCGCGCAGTTATTTGTATCCGAGCTACATGGGGACGCTCGGGTGGGCCTTCCCAGCCGCATTGGGAGCGCAGGTTGCCAACCCCGATCGCCCCGTCGTGGCGACGTGCGGAGACGGCGGCTTCATGTTCACGTCGAACGAGCTCGCGACAGCGGTTCAGTACGGAATCAATAGCGTGACCGTCGTCTTCGACGATTCCCGATTCGGAAACGTACAGCTGATGCAACGGGACTTCTACGACGGTCGTGTGCACGCCACCGACCTCACCAATCCCGACTTCGTGGCATTCGCGAAGTCGTTCGGCGCGCATGGTGAGCTCGTCGACGCAGGACCCGATGCTCTCGGCGCTCGCATCGAAGCGAACGCCGATCGACCGGGTCCCACCGTGCTCGTCGTCCCTCAAGGCGACTGGCCAAGCCCATGGAAGTTGCTCGCTAACACGAACGTCCGACCGTAGTGGCCCCTGGTTGGCTCAGCCTCTATGTCCAACAAAGTGGTCCGCGTGTAGATGGACTCGAGCGAGGTGAGGATCTCCTCGGACATTGACGGCAACTTTCATGTTGGCTAATGGTAAGTGGAATCTTACGTTAGTAATGACTTACGGATTTGTCTACACTGAGTCACATGGACGCCGCAGCACGTGCTCTTGCCGAACCAACCCGACGACAAATCCTCACGCTCGTCCGCGACGATGAACGAACCGTCACCGACATTGCGTCCGAGTTCGACGTCAGTCGCCCCGCCATCAGCCAACATCTACGCGTCTTGGCCGACGCCGAGCTGGTAACCGTGCGATCCGAGGGGACGAAGCGGTATTACGCTGCCCGACCCGAAGGTCTCACCGAGCTTCGAGGTTGGATGGACCAGTTCTGGACATCGGCGCTCTCGGTGCTGAAAGTCGAAGTCGAATGAGAACGGTGGAACGAACGGAAGAAGAAGGGTCAGAAATGAGTCCATCAGCATCAAACGCCGGACAGCGTCACGACGGACTTCGGCTCGGTCCAGAAGACATCCATGCGGTTCGTTGGAAAGAGTGTGTTCTCCGTCGTCAGGATCCAGCGGGAGCTGGACGAGGGCGGAGCGAGTTATATCGACCAATAGGACGAAACCGGAGCGGTGCCTCGTCGTACTCCTCGAGCGCGTGCGCAACCCAGCCCGCGATTCTGGCAATTGCGAAGATGAGCTCGCCCGCATCGGGCTCCATGCCAGCCACAAAGGTCAGGCTTCCGAGTGAAAAGTCGATGTTGTGCGGCGCGTTGATGCGGTCGGCGGTTCGGTCGATCACGCGATGGACGATGTCGATCCGCGCTGGGTTCAACGTCGATTCACCGATCGAGCGCATCATGATCTTGAAACGTGGATCCGATGTTCGATGCACGAAGTGACCAATACCCGGAACCTTTGTGTTGTCCCGCAATACCGCAGCGATGGCGGCTTCTGTTCCATCGCGCTCGGCACGGATCAGGAGCTCGTGCACCGATCGACTCGCCGCGCCATGTAATGGACCGTTCAGAGCTCCTAGTCCCGCGATAACCGCAGCGTGCACACCAGCGCGAGTACTCGCTGCGATTCGGGCTGCGATCGTTGAGGACGCCATCCCGTGGTCGGCCATGAGCATCAACGTCCGATCGAGGACGTGCGCGTTCGACCGAGGTGCCGTCGTGAGGCGGGGCCACAATCGGTCGGCGATGCTGGCGCTGGGCTTAAACGTTGCTGCCTTGCGCAGCGGAAGCGCCTCGGCGGTTGACGCGATGAGATTGCGCATCGATGTCGCTGCGCTCTCCCGACTTCGATCGTTTCGAAAGGGATCGTGTGCGCTCGCCATCACGGTACCGGCGAGCAGCTGATCGATGAGCGTTGCCTCGGCTGGCAGCTGCGACATCGCAAGCGCGAGCGCCTCGGTCATGTGCCGGGGCGCCACCCATGGTCGGATGTGTGGAACGTCCCACAGAAGCTCGGCCACCTGTTCGTAGGTCGTTCCAGCAGCGGCGAGGTCGGTGATTGGTTGGCCCCTAAACGCGACCACACCATCGCGGACTTCGGCGATCGACGTGGTCACCGGGGCTTCGAGCCGGCCGGGGTGGTCGCCAAGGCGTCGCCGTCGGAGTCGATCGACCTCATCGGCGTCAAACGTTGATGCCTTGCCGTCGACGGCTTTCTTCCGGGAGAGGATGCCGCGACTCACGTAGGCATAAACGGTCTCGCGTTTGACCCCGAGCCGTGCGGCGGTCTCCTCCGTGCTGAGCCGAGTCATGGGTTAGCTGCCGATCGGTATCGCGTCGATTCGTATAGGCCAGAGCCTACATTGATCCAATCAATGTTGATCTGGTCAACGTTGTCAATGTATCTGTGTCGACGGACAGTGATGGGACGACAAATTGTAAAGGAGTTCGAGATGGAGATCGCACCACCGGGGCTGAAAGGGCTTTTCGTGGCGGACACCACGATCGGGGCGGTTAGGGGAAGCGAGGGGTTCTACCACTATCGCCAATACAACGCCCCAGATCTCGCTCGAACGCGATCCGTTGAAGACGTCTTGACGCTTCTCATCGATGGTGCATTACCGCCGGAACTCCCGACGATTGCCCTTGGTGATCAACGCACCCTCCCCAATGACGTCGCTGTCCTCATCGACACGATGTCGCCGTATTCGGCCGATGCACTATCGGTGGTTCGTGCAGCGATGCTCGCAGTCGCCGAGATCGAAGGGCACCAACCTGTCCTCGACATCAGCGCCGAACAGCGTCGGGCAGATCTGCTTCGTCTAGTCGCCATCGTGCCCACCGTCGTCGCCCGGCACTATCGACGGCGGAACGGACTCCAACCAATCGCTCCAGATCCAGGGCTGGGTCACGCTGCGGACTATCTGCGTATGGCAACCGGCGCCGTGCCCGGCGCACTGCATGCAACGGCGGTTGAGAAATATCTGGTTGCGACCATCGACCACGGCTTCAACGCGTCGACGTTCACGGCGAGGGTCATCGCGAGTACCGGCGCATCGGCTGCCGGGGCTCTGGTAGGCGGCCTCGGTGCCCTCAGCGGGCCACTGCACGGTGGCGCACCGGGTCGGGCACTGTCGATGATCGAGGAGATTGGTTCGGCGGAAAACGCTCGGGCGTGGGTCGAGGCAAAGCTTGACTCGAGCGAGAAGATTATGGGTTTTGGGCATGCGGTCTATCGAGCTGAAGACCCTCGCGGAGTCGTATTGCGCGAAGCAGCTGAGGACATCGGCGGAGACCTCGCGAAAAAGGCGGTCGGCATCGAGGAGCAGATCCTGGCCAAGCTCGCCGAATGGAAGCCTGACCAGACCATCGTCACCAATGTCGAGTACTGGGCGGCGGTCGCTCTCGGTATCGCAGGACTACCGACCGAGCTCTTTACGCCGACCTTTGCGGTGAGTCGGGTGATTGGTTGGTCTGCGCACATTCTCGAACAAGCCGAGGACGGCAAGATCATTCGTCCGAGCGCCCGTTATGTAGGCCCTGAACCGATCTGACAGTCCCCTAGCGATAGCTGCGATCTGCGTGCGCAAGATCGAGTCGCGGATCGCCGGTGGGGGCGTGGCGGACATGCTCGCCCCGCGAGGCGCCCGAGGCTTCGTTACGACGGAGGCTGGTGCTGAAGGTTTTTGCCGAAGCGGTGAGGAGTTGTGTGATGCTCATGCCGAGAATTCTACGAAGTATTCATTGGCAACGGACTTTGATCTCACTGTTTGTCGGAGTGATACTGAGAAACGGACCTTTGATTCATTAGTCTTTTGATCTAAGAGCTAACGAAAGGCGAATCATCGTGATCTATCTCGACGATATCAACCGAGATCTTCTCGATCTGCTCCAGGTCGATGGACGGATGTCCTACAAAGACCTGGGCGACCGAATTGGCCTCACCGCGCCGGCTGTCGCCGAACGAGTGCGCAAACTCGAAGAGGCCGCTGTTATTACGGGGTATCGAGCAGTCGTTGACTACGAGGCGGTGGGTTTCCCTATCTTGGGCATTATTCGGGTGAACGCTCCGATGCGGACCATGGGCATCGATCCAAAGATCGCCGCGATCCCGAACGTGCTCGAGGCCAGCCGGGTGACCGGCGCAGACTCTCACGTAATCCGGGTTCGCCTACGCAGAACCCGAGATATTGAAGAGCTTCTCGAGGACGTCTGGGAAGACGTCGACACAATCACGAACCTTGTAACGAGCTCGCCGGTGCCGCGACGTCCCATGAATCTCAAGGCCACAAACGCTGGTCGGGATTCGTAAGGGCCCAGGTGTTAGTCGCGGCTCATCAAGAGGCGCAAGACGTACCAGAACATCGTCATCAGAGAGCTGAAAAGAGCAATGGCAGCCGAGACGTGTGAGCCGATCGGGTAGCGCTTCACGACGTTCTGCGTCTGGTAGAGGATCGCTGCGCCGGACAGGCCGATCATCGCAACGGAAAACCAGGTGCCGAGGGCGAATCCGAAGAGCAGACCGCCAACGATGGCCAGGAGAGCAAGACCGAAGCCCCACATGACGAGGGGACGAAGGAAATTGAGGTCCCGGCGCGTGAACAAGCCAATAGCGGTCAGCATCGCAAAGCCAATGCCGGTGATGATGGCTGCCTGAGCAACCGTCGCACCGCCGTTGTCCCGTCCAAAGATGTATGACAGGAAGGGCGCAAAGATGATCGCCTGTCCAAACGATGAGCCGAACAGTCCAATGTACTGACGGGATGGGTTGACCATGTCCGCTGCAGCGTTTGCCGAGAACCATTGGATCGCCATGACGCCACCGAGCATCAACATCCAGCGACCACCGCCACCGGTGAAGAAGAACTCTTCCATCGCGCCAGCGACGCCGGTGACGAACAAGATGACCTCGAACGCCACAAAGGCAGCAACCGCTGCAGCGATGTGCTGGTAAACGAGGCCGACAAAGGCGGCTCGGTCGGTCTCGGGAGCCTGGATTGCCGGGATGTTCGTCATCACGGCTCGATCGGAGTAGGCCCGGTTCTGCGAACCGTCTTGCGGGTCGTTCTGGCCGTTGTTGTAGGAACTCACTGTGGGGGCCCTTTCAGTGCAATGCACAATTTTTTCACTCTTGGGGTGATGTTACTGCACCCGAATTCAGGTTGTCTGTCCGTATGAACGTCGGAGGGGTCAATTTTCATCCAGACTTGTGAAGTGTCATCGTCACAATCGCTGTCGTTCATGAGTTCTTCAGCTCCGTTGCGGGTCGTTCTTAGCCGAGATTCGGCCGAGAGCGAACATCTCGTCGACGTTGCCATCGTCGACGAGCATGGGCTTGTCGGTTCCCACGGCAGTGCCGACCGGCCGGTGATTCCGCGTTCCGCGATCAAACCAATTCAGGTACTGCCACTCGTGCGGACCGGCGCCGCGGCAGCGTTCAAAGTAACCGATGAGGAGCTCGCCCTCGGCGCTGCGAGTCATAGCGGCGAGGAAGCGCACATCGAGGCGGTCGAAGCATGGCTTGCTCGTATCGGACTCGATCCGAGCGCGTTGGAGTGTGGTGCAGCGGACCCGATCTCCGATGACGCGTATGAACAGCACATTCGTGCGGGCGGGACTAAGGCCCCGATCCTCAGTTGTTGCTCCGGAAAACACACCGGTTTCCTCACGATTGCCCAGCACCTCGGGGTTGATCCGGCGGGATACGTCGAGCGCGATCATCCCGTGCAACAACTGATCATCGATGTCGTGGCCGAGTTCACCGGCGTCGACCTCGAGTCCATGTCGAGTGGGATCGATGGTTGCGGCATCCCAACGTTCGCTCTTCCGTTGCACGCACTCGCTCGATCGATGGCCACGCTCGTCCGACCGCTCGGCGATGCCAACACTGTCAGCGCAGCGAAGACCGTGAGCAGCGCGCTCGCAGAGAATCCCTACTGGATCTCGGGAACCGATCGACAAGAGATGCGACTCGCCGACGCCGCATTGGAGCCACTCGTTAGCAAGACGGGTGCTGAAGGTGTGTTCATGGCGGCTCTTCCAGATCGAGGCATCGGGATTGCGCTGAAGGCTCGCGATGGCGCACGGCGTGGTGCCGATATGGCGATGTTTGCAGTACTCGAGACGCTCGGTGCTACGACGCCAGGCCTCGCTATCCACGATGTCACCAATGCCGCGGGTACGGTCGTTGGCACAATGCAGGTGCACACGTCATGACGTCCCTCGATCGCCGCGATGAGCTCACCGTATTTTCGTCCAATTCTGCCCAGACGAATGTCATCACCTCGGCCAAGGAAGCGTGGCGGTTCCGCGGCTTCATTGGGTACATGACGAAACGTGAACTACGGACGACGTATCTCCGCAGCTACCTCGGCTGGATCTGGTCGCTGCTCAACCCGATCGCCGAAGTGGCGATCTACAGCATCGTCTTCGGCGTGCTCCTCGGCATCGACCGCGACATTCCTGACGCTCCCAATGGCTTCAACTCGTTCCCACACTTCCTCATGTCTGGGATCGCGACATGGGGCTTCTTCCGTATGGTGTCGTCGAAGGTCCTGAGCAACTTCACGGCCACTGTGCGCCTCCGCCGCAAGCTCTACTTCCCGCCCGTCGCCGCGGCGCTTTCCACGGCCCTGAGCACCATGGTGGAGGCCTCGATGTTGTTGGTGGTGGTGACCTTGTTCTTTGGGTTGTGGGGCCATCTCTCGATTCACGTCGTGCTTCTGATTCCCGCCGCGATGTTCGCGGCAACCTCCGGGCTCGGCGTGGGCCTTGCTCTGTCGGTGGCGAACAGCAAGTACCGCGACATCAGCTACCTCTACACGATCGTGCTGCGTCTGGCGTTTTACATGTTGCCCCTGATCTGGCCGCTGCAGACCGCGAAGAATCGATTCGAGAAGAACGCGAGCTGGCTCGAACCGTTCGTCACCAAAAACCCGTTCGCCAAGATGATCGAGTTCGGGCGCGACGGGCTGTTGTACATGCGTTGGCCGTCGATCGGCGACTGGATCTATCTCAGCGTGTTCTCCGTGTCGGTCCTGCTGTTGGGTTGGACCGTGTTCGCCCGCTCGTCGGCCGACGTGGCCGAGGGACTGTGATGAACAGCGGGGCACTGTGATGAACAACGAATTCGCCATAGAGGCCGACGACATCTCGAAGAAGTTTCTGCTCGGGCGTCGGACCACGAGCTTGAAAGACCGCCTGACGGGTTTCGGTGCATCGAACAAAGACGAGTTCTGGGCTTTCCAGAACGTGTCGGTCAACGTGCCCAAAGGGTCGATGCTCGGCGTGATTGGACGTAACGGGTCTGGCAAGTCGACGTTTCTCCGCACGTTGTGCGGCGTGTACCGACCGACCACCGGCGAGGTTCGAGTGCGAGGCCGCGTCACCGCGCTGCTCGAGTTAGGTGCTGGGTTTCATGCCGAGCTCACCGGTCGCGAGAACGTTTATATGAACGGCTCGGTCGTCGGTCTCGACCGTGACTACATGGACAGTGTCATGGACGAGATCGTCGACATGGCCGACATTGGGTCATTCATCGACGCCCCGATCGAGACCTACTCGAGCGGTATGCGCGCCCGCCTTGGATTCGCCGTCTCGGTGCAGATGCAGCCCGAGATTCTTCTCGCCGACGAGATCACCGCCGTCGGCGACATTGCGTTCAAGGAACATGGTGTTGCTCGCATGAACGAGCTGCGCGACAGCGGCACGACGATCGTCCAGGTGAGTCACAACCTCTCGATGATGCAAAAGAGTTGCGACCAGGTGCTGTGGCTCCACCATGGCGAGGTTCGCCGCCTCGGAGACCCAAAGGAGGTCGTCGACGAATACAAGGCGCTGGCCTCGGTCGATCGTTCCGGGCGAATGATCGGGGGCGATACGGGCAACCCCAAGGTCGCTGCTCGACGGCGTAAGCAGGTAGCGGTCACCGAGACGCTCGCGGCCGAGGATCTGAACAGCTCGTGGTTCCAAGGCGTGCAGTTCGTTGGCACCGCTGGAGATCCAGACGCGGGCGATTCAACACTTCGATCCGGGGATGCGGCCTTCTTTGGCGCTTCGATCCGCCCGACCGAACCGGTGTCGAACCCGAGCGTCGAGGTGCGGGTGCTCGCAGCGGGAGGCACCCCGACCGGCTTCGGGTTTGCGTCCGGGCCTCTCGATGACGAACAGCTTCGTTCCGGTGGCCTGGGAGCAAACATCGACGCCCTCCTCCTCGCTGCGGGTCGTTATAACCTTCGCATCGATCTGTGCTCGGGCGATGCGATCATGGCCACCAGACACCTCAGCGTCCAGGTGCAGCCAGCCGACGCGGATGGCCGAGCGTTTCACGAGCTCCCCGCACAGTGGGCGGTCACGATCGACTGGGCCACCCAGGGCTGATGCTTCCGCCGGGTTTCTCGGCGGATTCGCTTCGGTGCCGCGCTGCCTAGACTCGCCGGATGGCTCATATCACTATCGTCGGCGCAGGTCTGGCCGGACTCGCTGCAGCATGCACCCTTCACGATCGTGGGAACGAGGTCACGGTACTCGAGGCGAGCGATGGAGTCGGCGGGCGAGTGCGGACCGATGAGGTCGACGGCTACTTGCTCGACCGTGGCTTTCAGATTCTGTTGACCTCGTATCCGGTCGCTCAGCGCGTCTTCGACTTCGAAGCCCTCGATCTGCGCCGCTTCCAAGCAGGAGCCTTCGTCCAACTCGATTCAGGACGGGTCCTCATTGGCGATCCGATCCGCCGATCCGCCGATCTGCTCGACACGGTTCGCGCTCCGGTAGGCACGTTTGTCGACAAAACTCGACTGCTCGCGTGGCGTCGGTCCGTCATGTCCGGTTCGGTCGATGAGCTTTGGGCCAAGCCAGAGTGCACGTCGAATTCGCGGCTGTCCGACCTCAAATTCTCCGATGCCTTCGTAGAACAGTTTCTCGAGCCGTTGTTCTCCGGCATCACGCTCGATCCGAAGCTCGAGGTGACCAGTCGGTTCACCGAGTTCATGTTCCGGATGTTGAGCACTGGGTACGGAGCGGTGCCTGCCAATGGCATGGGCAAGCTCGGTGAGCAGCTCGCGGCGAAGCTGCCGGATGGTTCGGTGCAGCTCTCAGCTCCGGTCGAGTCGGTGACGGCGACCACGGTCACTACGGCCGGGGGAGAGGTCATCGAGACCGACGCGGTCATCGTGGCGACCGACATGACGGCTTCCTCGAAGTTGGTCGACACGCCCGACTTGGGATGGAACGGGGTAACGACGCGCTGGTACGCCTCCGACGTTGCGCCATATACCGAGCCGTTGCTCTTTCTGAACGGCACTCGCGAGGGTCGAATCAACAACGTTGCCGTGATGTCGAACGTGTCGCCGACGTACGCTCCCGTAGGCAAACACCTGACGGCAGTTTCGTACCCGGGCATCGATGGAGGAACCGACGTCGATCGCGGCATCGCCCAGCAGTTGCGAGGCTGGTTTGGTGGGGCAGTCGCCGATTGGGAACTGTTGCGAACCGATGTCATCGAGCACGCACAACCCCGCCATTTGCCGGGAGAGAACGTTCCTGCGACGGCAAAACTCGAGTCCGATGTCTTCGTCGCAGGCGACCATCGCCAGAATCCCTCGATCAATGGCGCGCTGCAATCGGGCCGCTCAGTAGCACGCTCCGTGCTGGAGTTCGTTCATCAGGGCTGAACGTGTGGCTTTCCTGCCGTTCATTTCCTGTGTTGCTGATGTGGATAGAGATGATGGTGTTCTTTTTGTGGAACGAGTCGACCGCCGAGGGTCAAACTTCGTCGTGACCCACGCCACATTTCTAGTCGTCATCAAATCGTAACATTCACGCTCCGTGACTAATTCACCGAGTCGTTCAAGATTTACGTAATAGTCGCCTACGTGGCGGAGCGGTGAGACGAGCACGCACTGTGGCGAGCATTTTTGTTCGTCAGACGGAGCTTGAACGATGTAATTACAACCTTGTAACCTCATCCAGCCACCCTGAATGTGTTTCGACTGAAATGTGTTTCGGCGAGGGCGGCTCATTTCTCGACAGGCTGGTTCGCAGCCGTAGGTGGATTACAACAATATGACGTTGACGGAAGATCGCGGTTCGGTAGTTCTCAGCACAGCAGGGGTGCTGGTGGACAACGACACTGCAGTGCCGACAGGCATGCAGGTCAAGAAGCGGAACGGCGCACTCGAGCCGGTCGATCTGAACAAGATCGTCAATGCGGTAGCACGATGTGCAGAGGGACTCCTCAACGTCGATGCAATGCGAGTCGCAACCCGCACCATCTCGGCACTTGCCGATGGGGCGACCACCCGAGAGCTCGACGAGCTCTCGATCCGCACCGCAGCCGGCTTCACCGTCGAGGAGCCAAACTATTCCAAGCTCGCTGCACGTCTGCTCGCCACCTACGTCGACAAAGAGGTTCGGAACCAGAACATTCCATGGTTCTCCGAATCCATTCGTGCGGGCCATGCTGTCGGTCTCATCGGCGACGACGTTGCCGCATTCGTCGAAGAGAACGCCCCGGCGCTCAACGCCGCCATCAACACCGATCGCGATCGCAAGTTTGAATTTTTTGGTCTGCGCACCGTGTACGACCGCTACCTGCTCCGCCACCCAGAGACCCGCCAAGTCACCGAGACTCCGCAGTACTTCTTCCTGCGTGTCGCTTGCGGCCTCTCACAGGACGCGGACGAAGCCATCCGCTTCTACGACCTCATGTCGAGCTTGGCCTACCTGCCATCGAGCCCCACGTTGTTCAACTCGGGCACCCGGCACGCACAGATGTCGTCGTGTTACCTGCTCGATTCCCCCGAGGACAGCCTCGAGGGCATCTACAAGCGCTACACCGACATCGCCCGTCTTTCGAAGTTCGCCGGCGGTATCGGCGTGGCCTGGCATCGAGTTCGCGCAAAGGGCTCGCTGATCGCGGGAACCAACGGCCTCTCCAACGGCATTGTCCCGTGGCTTAAAACCCTCGACTCCTCCGTCGCAGCCGTCAATCAAGGTGGACGACGCAAGGGTGCAGCATGCATCTATCTCGAGAGCTGGCATGCCGATATCGAAGAGTTCCTCGATCTCAAGGAGAACACCGGCGATCACATGCGTCGGGCGCACAGCCTGAACCTCGCCAACTGGATCCCTGACTTGTTCATGGAGCGCGTCGACAAGGACTGGCAGTGGAGCCTCTTCGATCCAAAGAAGGTCCCACACCTCACGGACCTCTACGGCGACGACTTTCGCGCAGCGTACGAAGAGGCCGAAAGCCAAGGCCTTTACGAACGTCAGATCAAGGCTCGCGATCTCTACAGCCGCATGATGCGCAGCCTTGCCCAGACCGGTAACGGTTGGATGACCTTCAAGGACGCATCGAACGAAAAGTGCAACCAGACCGGCATGGCCTCCGATGACGGCACCGCCAACGTCGTGCACCTGTCGAACTTGTGCACCGAGATCATCGAGGTCACCAACCAGGACGAGACCGCTGTCTGCAACCTCGGTTCCTTGAACCTGGGTGAATTCGTCGACGCGGACACGCTCGAGTTCAACTTCGACCGTCTCGCCGAGACCGTCATCCACGTCGTTCCGTTTCTTGACCGGGTCATCGACATCAACTTCTACCCAACGGACGAGGCCGGCTATTCGAACTCCAAATGGCGCCCGGTCGGTCTTGGTCTCATGGGCCTTCAGGACGTGTTCTTCAAGAAGGGCTTGGCCTTCGACTCGCCAGAAGCCCGAGCGCTGTCGGCTCGGATCTCCGAGGAGATCTATCTCAACGCCCTCCTCGCATCCACCAAGCTCGCCGAAGAGTTCGGCACCCACGAGACCTACGACCGCACCCGCGCTGCTCAGGGCGACCTGCAGTTCGATCTATGGGGCGTTGAGCCAACCAAGACTGAGCGTTGGGCCGAGGTCCGCGACCGGATCAGCAAACACGGTCTTCGTAACTCGCTCATGATCGCGATTGCTCCAACCGCAACGATCGCTTCGATCGCCGGGTGTTTCGAGTGCATCGAGCCGCAGGTGTCGAACCTGTTCAAGCGCGAGACCCTGTCTGGCGAGTTCCTCCAGATCAACCGGTATCTCGTCAAAGAACTGCAGAGCCGCAACCTCTGGGACGCGGAGATGATCAACGAGCTCAAGCAGAGCGAAGGTTCGGTCCAACACATTGCACGGATCCCCGAAGACCTGCGCGAGACGTACCGCACGGCCTGGGAAATCCCGATGCGTTCGCTAATCGACATGGCGGCCGATCGAGGGGCTTACGTCGACCAGAGCCAATCGCTCAACCTGTTCATGGAGTCACCGAACATCGGCAAGCTGTCGTCGATGTACATGTACGCATGGAAGGCCGGGCTCAAGACCACGTACTACCTGCGGTCCCGACCAGCGACGAAGATCAACAAAACCACAACGACCCCGAGTGGTCCTGCTCCAACCAATGGCGGGGCACCAAAGTCGTTCACCGAGACAGAAGCGCTGGCGTGCTCACTTGAGAACCCGGAACATTGCGAAGCCTGCGAGTGATAGCTGACCTCGGTCAAACGTCCTGAACACCTACTAGCCCCTTCACGAAACATGAAAGATCTTTCCAGATGGCCCTCATCGACGACGCGCTGAATCCCGACTTCTCAGCGGTACCCGACACAACCAGCGCGGCGTTGCCGTCGCAGCGTCCAAAGAACATCCTCGATCCAGGATTCGATCTGACGCTGCGACCAATGCGGTACCCAGTATTTTATGGCATGTATCAAGACGCCATCAAGAACACGTGGACCGTCGACGAGATCGACTTCTCCGATGACCTGGTCGACCTCGAACGCAAGCTCATGCCTGCTGAACGTCACCTCATCGAGCGGCTCGTGGCCTTCTTCGCCACCGGAGATTCGATCGTTGCCAACAACCTCGTACTGAACCTGTACCAGCACATCAATGCGCCAGAGGCTCGCATGTACCTGTCGCGCCAGCTGTACGAAGAAGCGCTGCACGTGCAGTTCTACCTGACGTTGCTCGACAACTACATTCCAGATCACGAGGAGCGCGCGCAAGCCTTCGCCGCCGTCGAGAACATTCCGTCGATCCGAAAGAAGGCCGAGTTCTGCTACAAGTACATCGATTCGCTCGGCGACATCGATCGGATCGAGACACCCGAGCAACGTAAGCAGTTCTTGCTCAACCTCATCTGCTTTGCTGCATGCATCGAGGGCCTCTTCTTCTTCGCCGCGTTTGCGTACGTCTATTTCCTTCGTAGCAAGGGTCTGCTGAACGGCCTCGCCGCTGGCACCAACTGGGTATTCCGTGACGAGAGTTGCCACATGAACTTCGCCCTCGAAGTCGTGAACACGGTCCGTGCCGAAGAGCCCGAGTTGTTCGACGCCGATCTCGAGCGTCAGATCAAGGAAATGATGGACGAAGCCGTCGAGTGCGAATACCAGTTCGCTGCCGACGTGCTCGCCGAGGGCGTGCAGGGCATGAGCCTCGCCGACACAAAGATCTATCTCCAGTTTGTTGCCGACCAACGACTCGCTCAGCTCGGCATTGCACCCGTCTACGGCGCGAAGAACCCGTTCGACTTCATGGAGCTGCAAGACGTGCAGGAGCTCACGAACTTCTTCGAGCGCACCGTCTCGGCCTACCAGGTCGGTGTCGAGGGCGAAGTCGGCTTCGACGACGACTTCTAATCTCGCCGCAAGGCCAGACCCGGCCGCAGATCACCATCGACCCGCCTGCGTACCGCAGGGGGTCAGGTCTCAACAATTAACAATTGTTTGCTACCCAGCACTGATTCCTACGGCACGAGCGCCAAGCTCATCAGCAAGAAGCTGAGGAAGATCAGCGATAGATTCTCCCCATGCCAGACGTCGTTGTTGAACAACTGATCGACCTTGGGCTCGACTTCGAGCTTGTCGAGTGTGATCCCGACCTTGCCGACACCGCGGCCTTCTGTGAGGCCTATGGGTTCGCCGCGGAAGACTCGGCGAACGCCATCCTCGTCGTCGGAAAGGGCGACCCAGCCGTTTTCGCGATGTGTCTCGTGCTCGCCGATAGCCGTCTCGACGTCAACAAGGTCGTGCGAAAGAAGCTCGGCGTCCGGAAGTGCAGCTTTGCTTCTGCCGAGCAGACGATCGACCTCACGGGAATGCAAATCGGTGGCGTGACACCTTTCGGAACTTCGACGTCGCTACCGATTTGGATCGATTCGAGAGTCATGGAGCGACAACAACTGATCATCGGTGGTGGTAGCCGCGATCGAAAGCTTCTCGTGCCACCCGCGACGCTCGCTGGCCACCCCGAAGCCGAAGTCATCGAGGGGTTGGCTCGACCGGTCGCTGAACCAACCCGCAATAATGATCCCAGCCCTCTGCCTAGGCATGGGTAGAACAATGTTGAGGGCGACTGGATTCTCGACGTGACATCGCGGCACCGGCTCTACGAAGTCGTCGTCCGCGCTGAAGTCGGAGCGTTTCCCCTTTGGAGCCCCTCAGGCGGAAACATCGTGCCCGACTCGTTGCCGCTTTCGGCACGACTGCTCGTCGCCCTCGAAGACTGGACGGTCTTCTGGGACGACGTCGGCGGAGCAATAAGTGATGGCGAGGTTCTCGAAGAGTTCGTGGGCCAGGGCTTCAAGATTGCTCATACCCTTCGACGAGAACTCAAAGGATCGACGGTATGGCTGCAACATCCAAAGACTGATGAGCTGGTCGAAATCGAACGTCGCGCGGTTCGATAGCAGCGCCAACTAGGTCGAGCTAGCGCGTCGGGAAACTTCGTACGCGACCAGCGATGAAGCGACCGCCGCATTGAGAGACTCGACACCGTTGTGTAACGGGATCGAGAGGATTCCAGAACATGCGGCTCGGGCATTCTCGGTCAGTCCCGTCGATTCGTTTCCAATGACGTACGCGGCGCGCTCGGGCAAATTGGCGGCGAATAGCGATTCGCCGCCGTTGTCGAGCCCAAACAACTCGAATCGGTGCTCGTCGAGAATCGCGAGAGCTTCGACGGTGTCCTCGGCTCGAAGGATCGATGCTCTGAATGCCACTCCGGCCGATGCCTTGATGGCGACCGGCCCAATTTCTGCGGTGCCCTTGTGAGGTACGACGACGCCGTCGAGGCCAGCAGCGGTTGCCGATCGAAGGATCATTCCGACGTTGGCAGGGTTGTGGATGTGATCGAGAACGAGCAGCGAACACGCCCAGTCCTTGCCTCGCCGACGTTGTTCACAGAAGTCGGCAAGGTGTTGCATCGCTGGAGCCACGACATCGGCCACGACACCTTGATGATGTCGACTCGACCGGGCCACAGCGGTCACCTTCATTTCCGAGACCTTCTCGATCGCGACTTTCCGACTCGCGGCCATTCCGGTGATGGTGTCGATTTCGGGTCCATGGGCCGAGCCGCTCAACAAGATCTTGTCGAAGGTCAGGGACGTGTCATGGAGGGCCTCGATGATGGGCTTGCGGCCCATAACCGTGAGGAACTGATCGCGCGGAGATGTCACCATTGTCAGCGCTCGTTACGAGCTAGCGACGACAAAAGCGAGTGAGCCCTCGCCCGCCGCATCGTGTCCCTGTTCGACGGATGAATAGGAGATCGACGTCGCGAGAGTCTGCTCTGACACGTAGGACTCCATGGCCTTGACTGCGGCCTCTCCTGTGGGGGAGAGGTCGAGCGTCAACGAGATTCGGTCGGTGACGATGAGGTCCTCGGTCTTGCGGGCTTCTTGAACTGCTCGGACGATGTCGCGGGCAATACCCTCCGCTTCGAGTTCGGGCGTGACGTCGGTGTCGAGAACTACCACTGCATCGTTGCTCGGTAGGGCTGCGGCAGTGACGCCATCGGCCGGCTTCACATTGAGGGTGAACTCGTCGGGGGTAAGGGTGTGTCCGGCGATGCTGATAGAACCGTCGTCGTTTTGGGTCCAGGCGCCCTGCTTGGCTGCGCCAAATACCTTCTGTACGTCGCCCCCGAGGCGCGGCCCAAGCACCGAGCCGTTGGGCTGCAACGAGAATTCGGCAAATGCTCCGAGTTCGTCGCTGAAGCCGACCGACTTTACGTTCACCTCATCCGCGATGAGATGTGTCAGCGAAGCGACCGAGTTGGCGCCATCGCCCGCGATCGTGAGCGATGGAAGGGGCAGACGAACTCGAAGCCCTTGATCCTCGCGCAGCCGAAGTGCGGCTGAGACAACGGTTCGTACCCGGTCCATGTTGGCGACCAAATCGGGGTCGGAGGGGAAGTCCTCTGCGTCGGGCCATCCAGCTAGGTGGACGCTCTCCTCGCCCGTGAGCGACGTGTAGATCTCCTCGGCGATCATCGGGAGGAACGGCGCGGCGAGCTTCAAGAAGTTGACGAGCACCGTGTAGAGCGTGTCAAAGGCTGCGATCTTGTCATCGGCGGCACTGTCGTTGATAGATCCGCTCGACGCCGGATCGCTACCAGCAGCGTGGCGCGAAATATTCGCTTCTCCCCAGAAGCGGTCGCGAGATCGGCGGATGAACCAGTTGTTCAACGCATCGAGGAACGAGGTGATCTCAGCGGTTGCGCCGGCGAGGTCGTAAGCGTCCATGCGTTCGGTCGTCGCTTCGATCACCGTGCGGAGCTTCGCCAAAATGTAGCGGTCGAGTTCGTCGGTCGAGTCTGTGCGGATTTGGGCGCTGTAGTTGTCGATGTTCGCGTACAAGGTGAAGAACGAATACGCGTTCCACACCGGGAGCATGACTTGGCGAGTCACCTCGTCGATGCCGCGGTCGGAAATTCGCGCGTCGCCTCCACGGACGATGTTCGAGTTCATGAAATACCAGCGCAGTGCATCTGCGCCTTGCCTCTCGAAGATGTTGCTCGGCTCGGTGTAATTCCTGAGCTTCTTCGAAAGTTTCTGGCCATCCTCTGCGAGCAGGACTCCGTGACAGATCACGTTCTGGAACGAAGGTTTGTCGAACAAGGCACCTGCGAGTACGTGCAGGGTATAGAACCAACCGCGCGTCTGGTTGATGTATTCGACGATGAAGTCGGCTGGATAATGTTCCTCGAACCACTCTTTGTTTTCGAACGGATAGTGGGCCTGGGCGAAGGGCATCGATCCACTCTCGAACCAGCAGTCCAAGACCTCGGGGACGCGCCGCATCATCGACTGTCCGGTCGGGTCATCGGGGTTGGGGCGTACGAGCTCGTCGATGTATGGCCGGTGCAGATTCGTTGGACGCACGCCGAAGTCGGCTTCGAGTTCGTCGAGGCTTCCATACACGTCGATGCGCGGGTACTCGGGATTGTCGCTGCGCCACACCGGGATTGGAGATCCCCAGAATCGGTTGCGGCTGATCGACCAGTCTCGGGCGCCTTCGAGCCACTTGCCGAAGCGGCCGTTCTGCACGTTGTCAGGAACCCAATTGATCTCTTGATTGAGCTCGACCAGGCGGTCTTTGAAATCGGTGACCTTGACGTACCAGCTTGGCAACGCTCGGTAGATGATCGGCGTGTCGGTGCGCCAACAGTGCGGGTAGTTGTGCTCGTAAGTCTCGTGACGGATGAGATTTCCGAGGTCCTTGATGTGCCGGATGATGTCGCTGTTTGCTTCGAGGACGTTGCGTCCAACAAAGTCGGTGACCTCGGCGGTGAACTTCCCTTGGTCGTCGACGGGGACCACCATGCCGACTCCGTTCTCTTCACCGATTCGCTGATCGTCTTCGCCAAATCCAGGCGCCGTATGTACGACTCCTGTGCCCTCTTCGGTTTCGACGAAGTCGCCGGCGAGGACCCGGAACGCGTTGAGGTCATCGCGATCGGCGAAGTACGGGAGGAGCGGTGCGTAGGTGCGCTCGAGGAGGTCGGCGCCCTTGACGACGCTGTGTTCGACGGCTCCTTCGAGCTCGTTTGCGTAGTTGCTGACGGTCGCTGACCCCAAGATCAGGTATTCACCGTTCAGCTCCATGACCGAATAGTCGAGGTCGGGCCCAACGATGAGCCCCAGGTTGGACGGCAGGGTCCACGGCGTGGTTGTCCACGCCAAGATCTTCATCGGGCCGGGGTCGGTGGCCGTTGGAGTGAGCTCGAAGGCGACGGTGATGGCGGGATCTTGACGTGGCCGCGTCGCGTCATCGAGACGGATCTCGAAGTTTGACAGAGGCGTTTCCGCTCCCCAGCTGTAGGGCATGACGCGGTTGGCTTCATAGATCAGCCCCTTGTCCCAGAGCTGCTTGAATGCCCAGATAACCGACTCCATGTAGTCGATATCCATGGTCTTGTAGTCGTTCTCGAAGTCGACCCATCGGGCCTGTCGAGTGACGGTGGTTTCCCAATCGCTCGTGTACTTCATCACGGAGGTTCGACAAGCCTCATTGAAATTGTCGATCCCGAATTCGGTGATCGCGGCACGGCCAGAGACGCCGAGCTGTTTCTCGGTTTCCATCTCGGCGGGAAGACCGTGGCAATCCCAACCGAACCGACGTTCAACTTTCTTGCCGCGCATCGTCTGGTAGCGCGGCACGACATCCTTGACGAAGCCGGTCAAGAGATGACCGTGGTGAGGCAAGCCGTTCGCGAACGGCGGACCGTCGTAGAACACGAACTCTTCATCCTTCGGACGTTCATCAATCGAACGTTGGAACGTGTCGGAAGTCTTCCAGCGCTCCAGAATCCTCGCTTCGATCGCCGGAAAATCTGGCTTGTCGACTGCTGGATAGGGCTGATCGGCCGCTGAACTCATAGCTCGTCAGGCTATTACGTTCTCGTCATTTCCAGGCGACGTTGGTTCGACGTGTTCACGATTCGAACGTCCGACACCGGCTGGGCTCGAAAATACGGATGCACGGCTCCGCCCGAGCCGCGCATCCGACACTTTCGTGTTGCGATTTCCAATGTACGTGTCGGCTCGGCACGTCGTCTTGATTCATTCGAACTAAAGGTCCAAAAGAGGCAACTCGATAGTCAAAACGCCTCAAGAAATTCCGACCATGTGATGTCACCATTTTGTTCACGGAGATCGCGAAGGGCATACCAAATGCAAAAACTTAGAACGATCCGATGGGCTCTACCTTCCCTCGTCATGACGCTGATGTTGGTCGGCATCGCGCTCGTGCTCGCATCGGGTGCTCAGAGCGCCGAAGCAGCAGGGGTTGTACATGGCCAGGTGGTGCCTGAAGCGCCTCGCCGCGACGTGCCCATCGTCCTCGATGGCAAAGTCTTGGCTCACGCCAAAGTCGGGAATCGCGTCTTTGTCGGCGGCGACTTTCAACAAGTCCAGTTGATCGACGGCACCGTCATCACTCAACCGCACCTCTTCGCATACGACATCGACACAGGTGTCCTCGATCCGAACTTCCGACCGGTCGTGAATCGGATGGTCCGAGCGCTTGAACCAACCCAAGGTGGGGACGGCGTTTATGTCGGAGGCTTGTTCTCGTCCTGGGATGGATCGTTCCCGCTCCGTATCGCGAAGCTCGATGCTCAAGGCAACCTCGATCTCGGGTTTGGTCCACGAGCATCGGCGCGAGTGCAATCGATCGTCGAAGTTGGCGATTCGGTTTACTTCGGTGGCGACTTCAACCAGGTTTCAGGCTCGCCAGCGATCGGTCTGGCAAAGGTGGACCGCATCACTGGTGCGGTCGATACGAACTTCCTCCCGAACTTCGCCAACTCAATCAATGGTTCTCAAATCGTTCGACGAGTGAAGGCTGCCCCAGACGGCTCGGCACTTTTCGTGTTGCACTACGCCTCGACTATCGACGGCCAAACGCGCCAAGCGGTTGCAAAATTTGATCTCGGCGCGACGCCAACCCTGAGCGGCTGGAATATCCCGTGGGTTCAGCAGAACCTCGCCAGCAACTGCTGGAACCGGCTCCGCGATATGGAGATCTCACCAGACGGATCGTTCGTCATCGTGGCAGGCCAGGGCGCCGACAATCCACCGAACTGCGACTCGGTCCTTCGCTACGAAAGCGCTGGCGCTGGCACGATGAACTTTACGTGGTCGGCCCGCATGTACTCGAGCGTGTTCAGTCTCGCCGTCTCGGACGTCGCCATATACGTCGGTGGCCACTTCTGCGCTGCACCCGTCAACCCGATTCCTCTCGGTGGCGTCAGCTCGTCCTACCCAAACACCATCAACAAATGCGACGTCAACGATCCCACCAGTCCGTCGAACCCATCTGTTGTTGACCCTGCGAACGCTGTCTTCCGCAAGCAGCTAGCGGCGCTCAATCCAGCGAACGGTCAAGCGCTCGCTTGGAACCCAGGAAGCAACAACTACATCGCCGTTTACGACCTCACGCTCATCGACCGAGGTCTACTCGCTGGTCAGGACAGAAACCGGTTCAACGGGGTTGATGTCGGCCGATCAGGGCTCTTCGACTTCGGGGCTGGTGACGACCTCACGCCTCCAACGATCTTTGTCACCCACCCGATCGGTGGCGCCGTCGTTTCCAACCCGACGACTATCGCTGGTACCGCGATGGACAATCGAACGGTCGTTGGCGTGACCATTGGTCTGAAGAACGTCACGACGAACGAATGGCTCCAGCTCGACGGGTCGCTCGGAGTCGCACAGATCGACCTTCCAATCACCGTGCTCCCGATCAGGCTCGGTGAGGTTGGGTGGAGCCATCCTGTGGCGAACCTGCCAGCTGGGGACTATGAGGTGCGCGGCTTCGCAACCGATGCATTCGGGAACACCTCCATCGAGTTGGTATCACCGTTCGTGATCCCCGGAACGACCTCGTGCTCGGTCGCACTCGATGGGAACGAGCAGCCGGTGATCAGCTGGTCAGGATTCCAGGCAAATGGGATGGATAACGTCTTCGTTCGTCGCAGCGGTCGCTTCCTCGCCACCGTCGCCGCCGACGTGGAGACCTACACAGACGCTGCAGCTGCCCCTGGCGACTACAGCTACCTCGTGCGGTGGCGCCCAGGCGGCGTCCTCACGAACGTGGCCTGCTCCCCGGCAAGTATCACGGTGCCACAAGGTGGTGGCGACATGACATGCACCGTTGGACTCGACGCCCAATCGAAACCACTCTTGAACTGGACCGATGTTGCTGGAGTGAAGCGCTATAGCGTCCGTGAAGCAGCGCAGCGATTTGTCGCCGTTGCCGAAGGCGTCACGACCTATACCGACGCAGCTGCCTCGCCCGGTTACTACAGCTACTCGATCCGTTACCGCCAAAATGGTGCGACGCTCAACGTGAGCTGCGAGCCATCGCCGATCACGGTTCCGGGCGGAGTTGGAGCTTGGTGCACGGCGGCGGTCGATGCGAATGGCGGCGTCTCGCTCGATTGGGCCGATATTGCTGGCGAAGACCGCTACGTGGTTCGCGACAATGATGGGTTCGTCCAGACGGTGAACATCGTGTCGGCCTACGTCGATACAAACCCAACCGTAGGCAGCCGTACGTATTTGATCCGCTATCGGATGGCGGGGGTCACGACCGACATCACCTGTCAACCAGACCCTGTCGTCCTGCCTTAACTTGCTCGACACTTCCGGTCGAGATCCGCGGAACCGTGACTTGCTCGACACTTCCGGTCGAGATCCGCGGAACCGTGACTTGCTCGACAGAACCGGTCGAGATCCGCGGAACCGTGACTGGCTACAGCTGATCCAACGCTTCGTTCAGATCAGCGACAAGATCGTCGGCGGTTTCGATACCGACCGACAACCGCACAAGGTCGTCGGGTACCTCCAGGGGAGACCCGGCGGCCGAGGCGTGCGTCATGACACCCGGGTGCTCGATGAGGGACTCGATTCCGCCGAGTGATTCCGCAAGCGTGAACAGCCGAGTCCGAGTGGTGACGGACTTCGCTGCTTCTAGTCCTGCGTGCACGCGAAACGAGATCATTCCGCCGGCTGCCTTCATCTGCCTCTTTGCGATGGCGGCGCCCGGATGGGAATCGAGGCCGGGGTACAGGACGTGGGAAACCGCCGGATGTGCGAGCAGCATCTCGACGATCGCTTCGGCGTTCGCGGTGTGTCGGTCCATACGAACGCCGAGCGTCTTCAAACCACGGGTGACGAGAAAACAGTCCATTGGAGCCGGAACAGCGCCGACCGCGTTCTGTAGATATTGAATATCGCCAGCCCACTCCTCATCGCTCGTCGCGGCGAAGCCCCCAACGACATCGGAGTGGCCACCGATGTACTTCGTCGTCGAATGGATGACGAGATCAGCGCCATGACTCAGCGGCTGCTGGAGGTATGGCGAGGCAAACGTGTTGTCGACGACGAGCTTTGCGCCGTTCTTATGAGTGACCTGCGCAATGGCTTCGATATCAAACACGGTAAGAAGAGGATTCGTTGGCGTCTCCATCCACACGATCTTCGTGGCCGGGTTCCAATTCTCATCGAGCGACGACGGATTGGTGAGGTCAGCTGCCGACCAGGTGACACCGGCGCGAGTGACGACCTGGCTGATCAAGCGGAACGTGCCGCCATAGGCGTCGTTCCCGAGCACGACATGGTCGCCGGAACGAAGCGATCGAAGAACGGTGTCCTCGGCCGCGAGGCCAGAGGCGAACGCATAACCGAAGCGCGCTCCTTCGAGGTTGGCGAGCGCATCTTGCAACGCTGTCCGGGTGGGGTTGCCGGTGCGGGAGTACTCATATCCCGTGTGATCCCCAGGCGATGGTTGTGCATAGGTCGACGTCTGAAAGATGGGGGTAATGACCGATCCAGTTACCTGCTCTGGGTCCTGCCCAACATGAATCGCACGGGTCTCGAATCCGTCGGTTTGGGATTTGTTGTCGGACACGTTCATGACTCCGAGGGGGTTGGGGAAAGAAATTCCAGGACATCGGTGTGGCTGATAACGGTTCGTGGACGGCCGCCATCGATTACGAGCAACGCGTTTGCGTGTTCGAACAGTTCCACAGCCGTTTGAATAGCCTGGCCGATTCCGATCGTGGGTAATCCTGGAGCCATGATCAATTCGACCGGCTTGTCGAGCACGCTCTCATCGGCAAAGGTGGCGTTCATCAGCTGGAGTTCCGACACGGAACCACTGATCTCGGCGAGGGCAAACGGCGGCTCGTTCTTCGCAACGGGTACCTGACTCACCCCCTTGCTTCGCATGAGTTCGACGGCGACTCGGACCGGCGTTTCAGGATTGACATAGATCAGCTCGCGGTTCTTTTCGCCCTTGGCCTCGACCACCGCGTTCATGGAGGTGGTCGCATCGCACCCAATGAAGCCCAAGGTCGCGAGGTAGTCGTCGTTGAAGACTTTCGACAAGTAACCGCGGCCGGAGTCGGGTGTCAAAATTACCATCAGGTCGTCGGGGCCGAGTGTCTTTGCCACCTCTAGGCCGGCAGCAATGGCGGTGCCGCACGACCCACCGAGCAACAGTCCTTCTTCGCGGGCCACATTTCGGGCCATGAGAAAGCTGTCGTGATCCGAGATCGCAATGACTTGGTCGACCAGGTCGTGGTGGTAAGTGGTCGGCCAGAAGTCTTCCCCTACTCCTTCGACGAGATATGGCCGCCCGGACCCACCCGAGTAGACCGAACCCTCGGGGTCAGCGGCGATGATCTTGATGTCAGGGTTCTGCTCTTTCAGATACTTCCCGACACCAGAAATGGTGCCGCCTGTGCCTGCGCCGGCGACAAAATGTGTGATCTTCCCATCTGTCTGACGCCAGATTTCAGGTCCGGTTGTGTCGTAATGCGCTTGGGGATTTACGGGGTTGGAATATTGATCTGGGCGAAACGCGCCGGGAATTTCGTTTACGAGACGCTCGGCCGTGGAGTAGTAGGACTCGGGGTCTTCGGGGGGAACGGCCACCGGGCAGACAACGACTTCAGCACCGTAGGCCCGAAGT
Source organism: Verrucomicrobiales bacterium (assembly GCA_047638715.1). Taxonomy (GTDB): domain Bacteria; phylum Actinomycetota; class Acidimicrobiia; order Acidimicrobiales; family SHLQ01; genus SHLQ01. Next base: position 5,324 of record JBLIMK010000035.1, on the reverse strand, counting down.
AGGTCGACTTTTTCGGGCGCGACCTTGTCGGTCATTACGAACACGCACTTGTAGCCACGCTGATTCGCGACGATGGCGAGGCCCACGCCGGTATTGCCGCTGGTCGGCTCGACGATTGTGCCACCCGGCTTCAAGAGGCCCGCTTTCTCAGCAGCATCGATCATGGCCAAGGCCGGGCGGTCCTTCGATGACCCTCCAGGATTTGTGAGCTCGAGCTTCAGCACGAAGTCGCAGGCGACATCTGCAGCAATCTTCGGCATCCGGACCATTGGGGTGTTGCCGATGAGCTCGATGACCGAGTCTGCAATCTCCATGTGTGTTTCTCTTTCTCCGCAATATCGGTCCGCCTGAGTGGCGGCGTTTGGGCCGCGCGTTCGGGGTGGCGCGCTGTTGCTGAGTCTACGATCGGGAAGTCGCAGGTCGGACGGGAGACGCTCATGGAGTATGAAGCAATCAAGGTGGTCGAGACCGAGGGTGGTGTTTGGGAGTTGATTCTTTCGAATCCGCCCGCGAATGCACTGAGTAAGCAGATGGCCTACGAGCTCCGACACGCTGCAGCTCAACTCAGCACGGACCCTTCGGTCCGGTCCGTAGTGCTGCACGGCGAGGGAAAGGTGTTCTTCGGCGGCGGCGACCTGGTGGAGTTCCGAGACGGCGGAGGGCAGACGCCGGCCAACCTCCACGAAATGACCATCGACTTTCACGGAGCGCTCAGCCGAATGGCCCGAATGGATGCGCCGGTGGTCGGAGCAATAACGGGTACGGCGGGTGGCGCAGGCATGAGCCTCACCGCGGCAATGGACTTGGTCTACGCCGGTGAAAGCGCGAAGTTTACGATGGCGTACACCGCAGCGGGTCTGACCCCTGACGGCACGTCGACGTTCTTCCTCGCCCGTGTAGTCGGGTTGCGTCGGGCGACCGAACTTGTGCTCACGAACCGTGTTCTATCCGCCGCTGATGCTCTGAACTGGGGTCTGATAAACGCGGTGCACGCCGATGACCAGGTCCTCGATGAAGCTCGCGCTCTCGCTGCCAAATTGGCCCGAGGGCCACTGCACGCTTTTGGCGGCAGCAAACGACTTCTGATCGGAGGCGCGAATTCGTCGCTCGGAGAGGCGATGGAGCGCGAGGCGATGTCGATCGCCAACCAGGCGCTGCACCCTGAGGCCGTTGAAGGTATAGACGCGTTCCTTGGCAAACGCCGCCCCAACTTCAACCCGGGGTCAGGTCTCAACAACTAACAATTTCTCGGTGGGACCCCCGTAGTGGAGCCCCGTAGTGAGTGACCCTGCTAATGGTCGAGGGAGCGGAGGCGCCACATCGTAAGAGCGTCGATTGCGCCGTGCATTGTCTCGGGACTCCCGCAAAAGCTGAAGCGCATGAAGCGGTGGCCTTCGGTTGGGTGGAAATCGATTCCGGGCGTGGCGGCAACTCCGAGCTGACTGAGCCACTGCGATGCCAGGGCCTTGCTGTCAGCTGCGAGGTGGTCCGTGCGGGCCCAGACATAGAACGCGCCGTCGGCAGGTGCGAGGTCAGTCATTCCAGCGGCTGGCAACCCGTCGAGCAGGATCTGCCGGTTCGTGGCATAACGCGCCACATGAGCGTCGAGCTCCTCGCGACAGTCGAGCGCAGCGAGCGCCATGTGCTGGCTCAGAGCAGGCGGACAGATCACGAGATTCTGCGCCAGTCGGTCGACTCGGCCAATGAGTTCATCGGGCAACACCGTCCACCCGATTCGCCATCCGGTCATCGAGAAGTACTTGCTGAAAGAGTTGATGACGATCGCAGAATCGGACAATTCGGTCGCTGTTGTGGTCTGCGTCTCGCCATAGGTAAGGCCGTGGTAGATCTCGTCGCTGATAAAGCGGACATCGTTGTCATCGCACCATCCAACGAGCGAAGCGAGTTCCTCTGGATGCAGCACGGTTCCGGTCGGATTCGACGGACTAGCAACGATCACGCCATCGAGCGGCCCAACAGACTCCAGGTGCTCGACAGTTGGTTGAAAGCGGGTCGACGCCCGCACGTCGATCGTGACGACCTCCATGTGCAGCGCCGTCAGAATGTTCCGGTAACACGGGTAACCGGGCGTGGCGACCGCGACCCGAGCTCCTGGCTCGAACGCGGCGAGCAACGTCAATACGAACGCACCCGTAGCTCCTTGCGTGATCGCAATGCGCTGAGGGTCGACGTCGACGTCGTACTGCAACCGCAGATGTGTAGCAATCGCCGGCGCGAGCTCGGGAATGCCGCGGCTGGTCGTGTAGCCGAGTTTGTTGGTGTCGAGCAGCCGGTGGCCCGCGGCGACCGCTCCCTGAGGAGCGCCCGTCGACGGCTGGCCGACCTCGAGGTGAAAGACCGCCTCGCCGGCTCGTTCGCGGGCCTGAGCAGCGGCGACAACCTCCATCACGTAGAAGGGATCGATTTCGGTTGCCAAATCAGCCTCCTGAGGTGAATGCGCTGGCGAGAACCCCCGGTGGTGTCGGGTCGTCGCGGTTTTCGAGCCACCCTTGGGGAAGGATGACTCGTTTCGGGCCATGACTGTGGCCTCGCGTGAGCCGTGCGGCTGCGGGCGGGAAGTCCTCATCGGGGAGCGAATCGAGGATTGACAGCATCTCTTCGCGGCTCGACATCATGGCGATCCGTTTGCGGATCTCGCCGCCGACCGGGAATCCCTTTAGGTACCAGCTCGTGTGCTTTCGAAAATCTCGGGTGCCGCGGTCGGTGCCGAGCCATTCGGTCAGCAGATCGAGATGCGCAACCATGATCTTGATGACCCCGTGCATTGTCGGCGCGGGTGTGATCTCTTCGCCCCGCAGGCCTTGGGCGAGCTCCCGGAACAGCCATGGTCGACCGAGACAGCCGCGGCCAACAACAACCCCGTCACATCCCGTCTGTTCCATCATCGCGATCGCGTCTGACGCTTCCCAGATATCGCCATTTCCAAGAACTGGGATTGACGAGACGTGCTCTTTCAAGTCTCTGATCGCGTCCCAGCGGGCTGTGCCGGAATACGCCTGCTCGGCGGTTCGGGCGTGGAGCGCGATCGCGGCGGCGCCTTCATCTTCGGCGATCTTTCCCGTGTCGAGCATCGTGATGTGGTCATCATCGATACCGATGCGGAACTTGAGGGTGACCGGCACGTCGCCTGCGTTGGACACCATGGATCTGACGATGTCGCGGAGCAGGTTGTGATGCCATGGAAGTGCGCTCCCACCACCATGTCGGGTGACCTTGGGAACCGGACACCCCAGGTTCATATCGATGTGGTCGGCTCCACCTTCTCCAACGAGCTTTTTGACCGCTTCGCCAATCCAATACGGATCGGTGCCGTAGAGCTGGATGCTGCGGGGGGTCTCGCCATCCGCGAACTGCGCGGAGTGCAACATCTTCTCGTGGCCCTCCATCAGGGCTCGGGCCGTGATCATCTGGTTGACGTAGAGGCCGCCGTGAGCCGTCGTCGCATCGCCGGGGGCCGGATTCACGTCGTCGTAGGTCATTTCGTTGCCGAATCGGCGGCACAACGTTCGATACGGAGCGGTGGTCACACCCGCCATCGGAGCGAGGACCACGGGCGGGCTGATGTTCAGCCGGCCGATCTGTAGCGACGTGGGAAGCGAGTCCATCTCCACATTGTGCCGTATGTGGTGAGCGATATTGTGCCGCTGCTGCTCAGTGATTGAGGTCGACAAGACCCCGAAGTCGATGGCGGGGCAGGCCAATGACGTTGTCGTAGCTACCCTCGATTCCGATGACGAAGGCACCGCCGCGCCCCTGCAGTGCGTAGGCGCCCGCCTTGTCGAACGGTTCGCCGGTGTCGACGTACCACGCAATGTCGTCCTCGGAGAGCTTCGCGAAGTGGACCGAGGTCGTCTCGACGAACGACGTCGTATCGCCGTTGGAACGGACGGCTACGCCGGTCATCACCTGATGTGTACGTCCCGAAAGTCGCCGCAACATGGTCGTTGCGTGCGCTCTATCGCGCGGTTTTCCAAGGAGTGCGCCGTCGATTGTGACGATCGTGTCGGCGGAGATAACCGTGTCGCCCGGCTCGGCGTCGACGGCCGCACCCTTCTCTAACGCCAGCCGTTCCACGTGTGCCGCCGGCATCTCATTGGGCAGCGGAGTCTCGTCGATGTCGGCGGGCCTGACCACGGGGGAGAGTCCGAGTTGTTCGAGCAGCGCCAACCGTCGAGGCGATCCAGAGGCAAGAATGAGGTGCACAGCCGCACCGTAGCGAAAGTTGCGCCTGCAGAACCGTTCAGCGCGCCTGTTTGCGTGCCGATGCAAGTGTTGAGATTCAAACGAAGGAAGCGTTATGGGCGAGACAGTTTTGGTGACGGGCGGAGCGGGCTACATCGGGAGTCACACAGCGCTCGCACTACACGCGGCGGGCCACGACGTAGTGGTCGTCGACAACTTTGTGAACTCCAAGCCAGATGCGCTCGGCGTCGTCAGCGACATCACCGGCCGCGAAATCGTCGTCGTCGAGGGTGATGCGCGCGACATAAAGACGCTCGAGCACACAATGCGAGAGAACGACGTGACCGCGGTGATCCACATGGCCGCGTTGAAGGCCGTTGGTGAGTCCGTCGACATGCCGCTCGAGTACTACGGGAACAACCTTGAGAGCGCGATCTCGACACTCGAGGCGATGCGGAATGCCGAGGTGTGGAAGTTCGTGTTTTCGTCGTCCGCAACCGTTTACGGCGACCCTGAATCGTGCCCTATTCCTGAGACGGCTCGCGTCGGAGCGACCAACCCCTACGGCATGACCAAGGAGATGATCGAGGTCATTATCCGAGATCTCGCAGCCTCCGACGAGCGCTGGAAGGTCACAGCACTGCGTTATTTCAATCCGGTTGGAGCACACGAATCCGGCCGAATTTCGGAAGCCCCTGTCGGTCGGCCGAACAATTTGATGCCGATGATCATGGAGGTCGCGACCGGAAAACGGGACAAGGTCATGGTGTTCGGGGACGACTGGCCCACCGTCGACGGCACTGGCGTCCGTGACTACATCCACATCATGGATCTCGTCGAAGGGCACGTCGCGGCGCTCGAACACCTCGATGCTCAGAATGGCTACGAGGTATTCAATCTCGGGCAAGGCACCGGCACAAGCGTTCTCGAACTGATCGCGGCCGTCGAAGCGGCGACCGGGCTCACGATTCCGTACGAGATCACAGGTCGTCGAGCCGGCGACATCGCCGAGTGCGTGGCCGACCCAACCAAGGCCAACAGGGTTCTGGGATGGCGGACTGCGCGAAGCATTGCGGAAGCATCACAAGACGCCTGGCGAAGCCAATAACTTTCTCGGGACT
>JBLIMK010000034.1:0-32934 GCA_047638715.1 Verrucomicrobiales bacterium | reverse complement strand
GACGTGCAGAGCGATTTTCAGTACCCATTTCCGCTCCTCATCATTGCGGGGAAGGGTGGAGTCGGTAAGACGGTACTGACCGCGGCGCTCGGAACCGAAGCTGCGGCCAATGGTCATTCGACACTCCTCGTCGAACTTGGTGGTCAACAACAGCTCCTCCCGATGCTCACGGACGACATCGACGCTCTTCCCGAGCCCGATTCCGACGGCGCAACGATGATTCGTGACAGGCTTGGTTGGGAGTCCTTGTCGCCCGATCGACTGCTCGCCGGCTGGCTCTCGGGTCGTAGCATGGGATTGATCGCCGACCGCCTCGAACGTTCGGGAGCGCTCTCGGTGATCGCAACTTCTGTACCGGGAATCAAAGATGTCCTGCTCCTTGGGCACGTGCGAAAGTTGGTCGAATCCGGCCGTTGGGATCGCGTCATCGTCGATGGCCCAGCCTCTGGTCGCGCCCGCGAGCTGCTCCGCGCACCTCGCCAGGTTGCTGAAGCCGCTACAGAGGGCCCGATCTTCGACCAGGCGACAAGCGCTGATGCGCTACTTCGAGACACCGACAGCACCGCGGTTCTTCTCGTCACACTGCCGGAGGAAACACCGGTCAACGAAACGATCGAAACAGCGTTCGATATCGAAGACGATCCTGGGGTACGACTCGCCGGGGTCATCGTCAATCGGCTCTTTCCGCACGCCGAGCCACCCAAAAGCTTCGATGGTCATCCGCTCGGACCGAGCACGCGAGCCCAGCACGAATCAAACGTCGAGCAACTCGAACGACTCGACATGGAGCTTCCCGTGCCTCGGTCAACCACGACGGAAAATCCACACGGCATCGTGACACCGGCACATATCGACGAACTTCTTGCCGGCGTGCCGACGCTGACGAGCGCCGATCGATCCGAGGCCGAAGTTCCCGACTCTGACACTGAGGCGTTAAACGCCGCTCTCGAGAAGTCGATCGTGGTCACGGTTGGTACGGGCGGCGTCGGCAAGACCACGATTGGCGCATCGCTGGCCTACCGGGCAGCCTTACAAGGACGCTCGGTGGCGCTCATCACGATCGACCCAGCACGCCGACTCGCTGACGCTCTCGGTCTCGACGCACTCGACGATGACCTTCGCGATGTCAGCATCAAAGGCGCGGGTCGGTTGCAGGCGACCATGCTCGATCCCGGTCGCACATTCGAAAGGGTGATTCGAGCAGAGGCACGAGACGCCGAACATGCCGATCAGATCCTCGGATCCCCGCTCGCAGCACAACTCACAGCATCGCTGTCGGGAATGACCGAATACATGGCGGTCGAGCGGTTGTGGGAGCTACACACCGACCCCAGTATCGATCTGGTAGTCGTCGATACCCCGCCGTCGTCGGACGCGTTGGCATTTCTCGACGCGCCGAACTTGCTCGCCCGCCTCCTCGACAATCGGATCTACAAGATTCTTGTCCACGGCAAAAGGCGCTCGATCTTCAACAGAGCGATCGGTGGCCTGGTTGGACAACTCGTGTCGACCGTCGGCGGCACCGTCGTTCGCGAGGCGGTCGAGTTCTTCAAGAGCTTCGACGGCGTCGAAGAGGGTTTCCGTTCTCGCGGCGACAGCATTTATTCGACGCTACGCAGCCAGGACACCGCGTTCGTCGTCGTGGCTTCGCCCACGGGCGCCTCGCTGGAGAACGCGATCGACTTCATTGCCCAACTCGATGGAGCCGATGTCCATCCGTTGCTCACGATCGTGAACCGATGCACACCAGAGGTTCCCAAGGCCGGGCGTTCGAAGATCGCTTCGACGATCGTCGAACATCTACGAACAAAACGATCTTCGGAGCGTCGCAACATCGCGGCCTACGGGGAAGCTTCGAAAATCCCGATGCTGCTGATCAATGATCTGGAGCGCCCCGTCACGGAGCTGAGCGGGGTCGAAGAACTCGCAAGCGCGCTTGGAGTGAGCTGACGTAGGGCTATCTCGTGCTGACCTTCGGCTATCTCGTGCTGACCTTCGGTCAGTCTTCCGCGAGCGCCGACAGTGCGTCTTCGAGAGATTCGGTGACCGGCACGATGCGGTCGAAACCAGTCGTGTGTAGCAGGCGGTTCAAGCTCTCCGTCGTACTGATCACGGCAACGTCACCTTCGGCTTCACGCACGCGTCGAATACCACCGATCAGCGCGCCGAGCCCGGCGGAGTCCATGAACGGGACTTCGGACAGGTCAATGATCAGCCATCGGACCCCCTCGATTCCTGCCAGCGCCTCGCGAAACTCGCTAACGGTGTAGGCATCGACCTCACCTGTGAGTTTGCAAAGGTGATACCCCTCACCCTCATCTGACGATTCGACCTTGATATCCAGCACGTGGCACCTCGCTTGCCCGATGGCACAGATCAGGTGATCTGCGCTCGTTCCCAGAGCGAAGCCGTCAGGTTAGCGGAGGCTCGTGAGCACAGCACAGTGAGGTTCCGATACCATTTGGCACGTGACTAACGTATTGCTTGCCACCGACGCCGATTGGCTCTTCGACGACATCGCCGCCGCACTCGGCGGAACCCACGATGTTCACCGTGTTCGCGAGGGTGCACACGTTGCAGACGCAGTCAGCGAAGTCGATCCGGAGCTCGTCATTCTCGACCTGCAGATCGGCAACATGGGTGGCGTCGCGACCTCCATTCTCATCAAACAAGAAGCTCGCGCTGGTCGCCTTCCAGAGGTCCCGGTGCTGCTACTCCTCGATCGCGAAGCCGATGAGTTCTTGGCCACCCAGTCCGACGCCGATGCGTGGGTCACGAAGCCGCTGAACCCACTCGCGTTGCGCCGTGTAGCGAACGGTCTGCTTCCGGCCTAGCTACCGACCGCTCTATACTTCGCGGGCAATACGGGTAGTAGCGCAGCTTGGTAGCGCGCCTCGTTCGGGACGAGGAGGTCGGGAGTTCAAATCTCCCCTACCCGACAACCGCATGGCCGAAGGCCTACTTTTGTCGGGACGCCGACCAACCGCATGGCCGAAGGCCTACTTTTGTCGGGACGCCGACAGTCACTGGCCGATACCCGAGATGATCTCAAGGATCGTCGTGCCACAGATCTCTTTGGTCAGGAACGATGGATCCGCACCGGCCGAGTCGATATCGAATTCCGAGCCGAGCTCCTCCTCGAGGCAGACTGCGAGCTCTTGGTCAATTCCAAGACCGTCGAAGATCGACTGCGCAAGATCGGGATCAATCTCGAGGCCCTCGAGGTCAGCTGGATCGAGTCCCTCAGGAAGCAGACCGTCGAGAGCACCTGGGGTGTCGACCTCGGGCTCATCCTCGATTCCGCACACCTCTTCGAGATACGCCTCGATTCGTTCGCCCGGCGCATCGAGTGTGCTCGTGCTCAGGACGTCCATCTCGGCCCCCAGGTTCTCGTCGAGGAAGTTGTACTCGTACTTCGCGAAAAGAGCACCCATCTCGCGAATTCCTTCGAGCGAGGCCTCGAAGTCGGGTCGAATTTCGGTCGGCGCAATCGAAATCACTTCGCCGTAAAGAGCTTCTACCTCCTCGAAGAATTCCGGACCGATCGACGGACCGAAGTTGTCGAACAGGTCGTTCTCCTCGAACTCACGAACCATTTTGCAGAAATCGCCGCTGTCGTCACCCGAAAAATCCTGATCGACCTCCGTCGTGCTCGGGGAGTTGGTGGTGGAGGACTCCTCGCTGACGTCCATCTCTCCAGAGGTCGTCTCCGAGGTCGCGTCGGCAGTCTCCGTAGCGTCGCTACCGCACGCTGAAGCGGCGAGCGCCGTCACGATCACGAGGGCGAAGAGTCGTTTGATCATCAGGAAGTCCTTTTCTCGGTCTCGACTTCGAACCCAAGCTTCATCGGGATGGCCAGCATCCTGTTAAAGCTCAACCGCCGAGACCCTGATCTCGATTCACGATGTTCAGCTCCCCGAGACGTCGTAGACGATCCGTAGGGCGCCGTTGTCGAACGGTATTGCCTCCAGCACGCGCATCGGGCCGCTGAAAGCGTCGCTGAAGAGCGGAATTCCGGATCCGATCGCTTCGGGGACGACCGTGATGTCGAGTGTGTCGACCACACCGCCGGCGAGGGCGGCAGTAACCACTTCACCGCCTCCGAACACCCAAAGGCGTTTCTCCGTTTGTTTCGAGAACTCGGCGATCGCACTCGCTGTGGGTGCGGCCTTGAAGGTCACGTTCGCGCCTTCAGGCACAGGAAGATCCGTGGCGTTGGTAAGGACGAGTGTCGGGCGATCTCCCCACGTCCATCCCCACCCGACCGTCTGCACATACGACGTGCGACCCATGACGAGGGCGCCGATTCGATCCGCCCAAGCTGCAAAGTCGAAGCCTTCGAGTGGGTATTTGTCGAGATAATCGACGGCACCGTCGAGTCGACAGACGTAGCCGTCCAACGTCACGGCCAAGCTCGCGACAACATCGTTGTTTCGATCGGCCTCAGGTCGGATGAATGTTTCTGCGGCCATGTCCATGGAATGTCCTCCGGGGGCAACCCTAGGTTCCCGAAAGAACCGCGATCAGACGATGCGCTTGGCGATCATTTCCAGACTTGCTCAGCCAAGCGTCGAAAGTTGCCGCTCAAGATGGCGGCTAAGTCGCTCTGGGTGAAGCCGAGTTTTAGCAACTCGTCGCACGTCTCTGGAATCTTGGCGACGCTGAGGGACTGCATCGACCGGTCGTATCCCGCATCTGGTGGCCAGTACGTTGGATTGTCATCACCTAAAAGATCGGGATCGCTGTAGTCGTATACATCGGGGTCGTAGTCGAGCGTGATGCCCACGTGTTGTACCCCAATCAACTCGACCATGTAGGCAACATGACGCGCAACGGTGGCAGGTTGCGGTTCACTTTCGTCGCCTAAAAACAGATTGAGACCATTGATACCAACAACGCCACCCGTGGCGGCGCAGGCCTTGATTTGCTCATCGCAAATATTGCGCCCGTGGTCGACGAGGGCAAGCGCGTTGGAGTGGGAGAAAACGACGGGGGCGGTTGATCGCTCCATCGCGTCCATGCTCGTTTTGTAGCCCGTATGGGAACAATCGACGATCATGCCGACGCGGTTCATTTCGTCGATGACGTTTCGGCCGAAATCGGTCAACCCCACATCTTCGTCATGACAGCCACCGCCAGCCAGATTATTCCTGTTGTAGGCAAACAACATCTGCCGCACACCTAACTCGTAATACGTCTGCACCAAATCAATGCGCCCATCGAGCGCATTCATCCCTTCAATATCAAAGGTGACGGCCGCTTTGCCGTTCGCGTGTGCCGCATCAACCTCTGCAACGCTCGACACAACCTGACACCATGGCGCTTCCAGCGGTATCCGCCGCCGCAGCGCTGCGATATTCTCAATGCAGCGCGTCCAGGGATGCGGGTCGTAATAGACGTTGATTGAAAAGTAGTCCACGCCAGCCTGCTGCCAAGGCTCAAGCAGCGGAGCGATCGGCGCACGCGGCGTCATTTCAAATCCGCAGTGGCTGTCCCAAACAAACGTGTTGTTGATCACAATATCCTCATGTGAACGTTAACTCAGCCGCCGCTCTTTGCTCCTTGGGCACGGTCAGCGATCGAGTCCAACGATCTCGATGTCGGCTGAAACTCGCAAGACTCGCAGGATCCTGAGCACACCAAACACAACCCCAGCCACGACGATCGACCCCGCAGCGATGATTATCGAGCCCACGAGCTGCGCGACGAATTGTTCCGCCTCGGTCAAACCAACAGCGAGCGTCCCCCAGATACCAGCGACACCAAAAACGCCGACGACGCCCACGGGATCATCGATCTTAGCTCGATCGAGGCGCTCGACAGCTAGCAACGCGGCCGCGGCTCCCACTACGCCCACAACGATCGCCAGCCACAAGGAAAGCTCCAGCGGTGCACCCGCGGCAGAAACAACGCCAGCCAGCAAGCCACGAATTACCGTCGATGGCTGCACGACGCCGTCGAAACGCAGAGCAACCGCAGCGCCAACGACAGCGCCGACGGCCCCCGCCACCTGCACACCGATCGCCGCATCGAAAAGTTCGCTGCTCCAGACAGGTTCTGGAAACGCTGCCAACCCAATCGAACCCACACCGATCCCGATCGCGCCGCCGATCGCGGCTGAGGAGGACTTCCCCGGAATTGCTCGCGGTCGACCCTCGGCCCCGAAACGACCACGCCGAGGTCCAATCACCATCAGTCCGACCAAGGCCATCCAACCAGCGACACTGAACACCCCGGCCGCGCCCGCGTCGAAGAACCTGCCATCGCCGACCTCGATCGAGTCGAGAATTCCACCGGGTCTTGCGCCGAAGAACATGAATGGCCGCACCACGGCGCCAGCCACGACGCCGACCACGAGATGGCCAGTGAACGTAGACCGTTCTGCTATGCCTGCCACGATGATCATGCCGACCAGCGCCGATGCGGCAATTTCGAGCCACTGTTCGCGGGGCGACACCTCACCGAACGAACCCGTAGAAGAGATCGCGACCGAGCCGAGTACCGCTCCGGCGACAGCAGCGATGTAGCGAGCTGCGCCGGTACTCACCGTTCGCCGACGCGTCATACCTTCGATGACAGCGACCAATGCGACCGTTGTACCAACGATCATCACCCCTGCGACGAGGGCCCACAAAAGATCGACGTCATCGGACACGCTCGTGAAGTTGACCATCGCCCCGCCCTCAATGCCAACGCCAACACGCTTAACGCGGAGCCGTTGGATGCCGACGGAGCGGAGTGGACGCATCGGTCATCTACGTAGTTTTCGGGAACCAGACGCTCGACGCGTCCTGGATTCCCGCTGACGCAAAAATCATCATCGTTCACAACGACGGCTCACTCGATACCTCCACGATCGATCACCCAAACATCCAACACATCTTCCCCCGAGCCAATCTTGGGTTCGGCAGAGCGATCAACGTTGCCATGAAGCAGGTCGACACCGAGCGTGTGATCCTCTGTAACCCCGACACCCGGCTCGATCCGGAACATTGGGCATTCCTGTCCGAAGGTGCATGCAAAGAGATCCGAACGCTTCGTCTAAGCGATGCTCACGGCGTCGAGGCCCCGGTCGTCTTTCCTCACTACACCCCATACACCTTTCTCGCAACGGCGCTTCGACTTGGCCGGCTCGCCCCCCTCGGATCACGGCGCAGAGCACTCATCGCCAAGACATCGACCAGCCCCACGAGCAGCGATGACGGCTCGGTCGAATCTCATACCGCCGAAACCCACTGGGTCAGCGGCGCTGTTCTGTCACTCGACGTCGCCCGGTTCCGATATATCGACGGGTTTAGCCCGCAGTTCTTCCTCTACTTCGAGGACGCCGACCTGTGCCAGCGCCTCGGCGCTGCATTCGACACCTCAATCATTCAGACGGCCGAGGCCAGCGCCATTCACTACGTCGGCGGCAGCGCAGACACAGCGTCGGGTCGAGACATCGCCACGACCGAACGGCTTCGGTCGGCTGCACTGTTTGCTCGAGCGAAGTCCGGATGGCGATGGGGCATTGTGTCGGCGATAACCCGACTTCGTTGGGCCGTGCGCGCCCGCTCGATCGGTTTGGAGCCAGCGCGATGAAGGCCCTCCTCGTGCTCAACCCGCGCGACACCGGCGGCTCAGAACGGCGAGCCAAAACATGGCGATCCCTCCTCCGCCACGTGGATTGCGACGTCATCGAGCATCGACTCAGCCTCGACACGCCCAGCGTCTCTTCCGTCCTTCGTACCGCTCGACAGGTCATATCTGGGACTGGCGTGCCAGAAGTAGCACTCCTCGATGTCGTCACGCTCAATAACATTCTCCACGCCGAGGCCCCCGACCTTCTCGTGCTCCAAACAGCTCGGGTGTACAGCCCAAATGTCGTGACGGATGCGACCGTTGTGCTCGACTTCGTCGACGAACTCAGCCGGTCGTACGAACAACGTGCCGCGAGCGCACCCGCACACACTCGCCCCCTCTTCAAACTGCTCGGGGCGACCCACCGCCGCTTCGAGCGCAGACCGGCACAGGGTTGCGAAGTGATTCGAGTCGCAGCCGGCAAGTCCTGCGCCGCGGCGCTGGACGCAACCTGGATCCCGAACATCGTCGACGAAACGCCGGCGCCAACAACACCCTGGGGAGAACGACTCTTCGACCTCGTCTTCTTCGGATCACTCGACTACCCACCGAACATCGAGGCGCTTGAGTTCCTCGCCAAAGCGGACACCGCCGGACTCAACACGTTGGTCGCTGGCCGGCAGCCGGGGTCGGCCGTCAAGGCGCTTTGCGAGACCAACGGCTGGACCCTCGAGACCAACTTTGAAAGCACAGCATCGCTCGCTGAACGGGCCCGAATAGCGGTCGCGCCATTGACGTCAGTGGTTGGCATCCAGAACAAGGTGCTCGAAGCCGCTGCCCATGGACTCCCACAGATCGCGACTCCCGCGACCCTGAAGGGCCTCGGCCCCAAATTCCCCGCTCACGCCGTCACGAAACCAGCGGAGCTGCGCAAGGCAATCGATTCACTTCTGTTGGACCCCATCGCAGCCGAGCAGCTCGGGCTCGATGCCCAACGAGCCGTCCGCGAAAACTTCTCTGCCGAGGCATGGGCCGATGTCGTACAGGAACACATCATCGGCTCATCTTCCATCCGATTGGACCGATGAGGAGTCGACCGTTCGCGTTCGGATGACACTCCCCCCATCCCGCAGCAGAGAAGGCCGCCGTGCACCCCACCGCCAACACATCGAACACCGGTGTGGCAACCGCTGAACCGCTTCCAGTTATCTTCGCAAAGCCCGACATTGGTGACGCCGAGCGAGCCGCTGTCCAGCGGGTACTCGAAAGCGGCATGTTGGCCCAGGGCCCTGAGGTAGCCGCATTCGAGAAAGAATTCGCTCTCTTCGTCGGCGCGCGGAACGCGGTCGCTGTCAACTCGGGGACCGCTGCACTCGAGGTCGTCCTCGACGCCCACGACATTGGACCCGGGGACGAAGTAATCGTCCCAGCGTTCACCTTCATCGCAACCGCAGCGACCGTCGCACGCCGGGGCGCAATCGTACGTTTTGCCGACGTCGACCCCGTAACATTCTGCCTCGACCGAGCCAGCGTGGTCAGTCGACTCACCGAATTGACGCGACTCGTCGTGCCGGTCCACCTTTACGGCGCGCCGGCACAGGTGGACGCACTTCGCGCGACCCTGCCCGGCAACATCGCAATACTCGAGGACGCCGCTCAGTCACATGGCACCAGAGGCACGAACCACATGGTCGGCGGCAGCGGCACCGCCACCTTCTCGTTCTACCCAACGAAGAGCATGACAACGGGCGAAGGCGGCATCGTCGCGACAGACGACGACCTGCTCGCCAAACGACTTCGACGCATCCGCAACCACGGGATGGACGGCAACTATGAGTTCCGCGAGTTCGGGACCAACCTGAGAATGACCGACATCGGTGCAGCGATTGGACGTTGCCAGCTTCAGCGCCTTCCGGGGTTCCTTGAACGCCGAGCCGAAATCGCGAACCGGTACCTCTCGGAACTAGCCGGCATCACCGACCTCGAGCTTCCGAGTCCCACACCAGGTCACTCCTGGTCCGCCTTCACGATCCGTCACAGCGACCGCGATCGCCTTGCCGCGCACCTTTCCGAGCAGTGGGTGGCCTCCAAGGTTTATTACCCCGAGTCGCTCGACGAACTGCCGCTCTTCGATTCGAACGACCACTGCCCAAACTCGGCTGAACTCGCACGCGCTGTTCTATCGCTACCCATTCGACCCGATCTCACCGACGACGAGGTCAGCCGAGTGATCGCCGGATGTAGGAGTTTTTGATGGATGTCGCCGTAGTTGGACTAGGTGTCATGGGGCGCAACCATGTTCGTGTCTTACGCGAACTCGTCGAAGTTGACGAAATCTACGGCGTCGACCCCGACAGCAACGCCCGATCCGACGTCGAACGACGACACCGAATCACCACCGTCACGAGCATCAAAGAGGTCCTCCTTCTCGGAGTCGACGCGGCGATCGTCGCCACGCCCTCCAGCTTTCACGGCGATCATTCGATCGCTCTGCTGCGCCACGGCATCCCGACGCTTATCGAGAAGCCCATCGCAAGCACCGTCGACGAGGCCAATCGCATCATCGAAGCCGCTGGCGACACCATCTCTGCAGTTGGCCATGTCGAACGATTCAACCCCGCGATCATCGCTACCCGTGATCGCCTCGATTCGATCGGCCGACTTCTGGCCTGCACAACACGACGCATCGGCCCGTACCCGTCACGAGTTCGCGACGTCGGGGTCCTCATGGATCTACTCACGCACGATGTCGACGCCATTCGGTACTTGTCAGGCGACGAGATCGTCGAACTCAACGGCACATGCACTCGAGCGCTCGGCCCCGTCGAAGACCAAGTATTTGCCGTCGGTCGCACGAGCAGCGGCGTCGTCATCAGCATGGAGGCGAGCTGGCTCTCTCCCGCCAAGATTCGCGAAGTTCGACTCGTCGGCGCCGACGGAACCCTCCGAGGAGACACCTTGCTTCAGCAGGTTTACCTGGAAGAGAACTCGATCGGAAACACCGATTGGGAAGCACTCGCGACCTTTCGAGGTGTCGGGGAGGGCAACGTCACCCAGTTCGCCATTCCCCGTGAAGAACCCCTCAGAGCAGAGCTCCGCAACTTCCTCCAAGCAGTGCGCGGCGACGCGCCAGGGATGACCGTTCCGCTCGCTGATGGCCTCGAAGCCGTGCGTCTTGCGTCGATGCTCCTTCCGACGGCAATTGCGCTGGCGTCATGAAATCGGCGACGGATGATCGCCCGATCACGGGGACCGCGCGTGTCAGCGTCATCGTTCCGCTGCACAACTACGCGAGGTTCCTGCCCGAAGCGATCGAATCCCTCGACCGCCAGGATCGGGCGCCCGACGAGGTTCTCATCTGTGACGATGCGAGCACCGACGACGGTCTTGCCGTCGCCGAATCGCTCGCGACCCAAAGACCGAACGTCCGAATCCTTCGCAACGAAACCAACCGAGGGCTCATCGGCACGATCAACCGTTTGGTTCACGAATCGACCGGCGACATCATCATCCCTTTCAGCAGCGATGATCGGCTCGGCGCGAGCTACGTCCGGCGGATGGAAGAAGCGATCCTTCAGAACGGCTGGGACTTCGCGTACAGCGACTACGAACTGTTCGGTTCGGAGGAAGGGTATGTGCGGGTGCCCGACTTCGACCCAGGACTTCTCCTTCGGGTCAACTACATCGCCGGCACCTCGGCCTTCACGCGCCAGCTCTTCGATGACGTTGGCGGCTACAACAAAGACTTCGACGCAATCGGTCTCGAGGACTGGGATTTCTGGCTGAGCGCGTTCGGAGCCGGCTTCGTCGGTGGACGAGCGGATCTCTGCTCCTTCGACTGGCGTCGACACGAAACTGGTTCACGCAACACAATCAACGCACGCCAGCGAATGGGCGTCCGGCTCACACTGATTCGCCGTCACTATCGGCTGTACCTGCATCCGCGAAGTCTCGAGTTCCTTTCGAGATACGTTCGGGGCGGAACGACCAGTGTCGGCTGAACGATCGATCAAACGCCTCGCATCGCTGCAGGTGGTTGGGAAGATCTTCTCCCTCGCTGCCCAACTCCTCACGCTCGCGGCGCTGACGCGGGTCTTTGGAACAGCAGACTTCGGTGCCTTCGCAACCGGCTGGGCCCTCATGCTGATCACCGCTGCGGTTGGTGAGTTCGGTATCCCGACCGCGACGATCCTCGAACTCTCGACCGACGAACCGCGGGTCGTTCAACCTGCCGCACTCGGGGCGACGATCCTGACTACCGGTGGTTCGCTCATCGGGGGCGTCTTCATCGCAGTCGTCTTGCTCGATGGCCTTGCGCTCGCAACAGCGCTCGCCCTCGTTCCATGGATGTTGCTTGGCCGACTCCGGGCCCTCGGGCAGGCTTTCGCACAAGCGAGCCATCAGGTCCAGCGCATCGTGCACGCAGATCTGGCCGTGCGCACGATCACACTCGGCGGCGCGATCGTCGCACTAACAAGCGACATGTCAGCCGGTGGCCGCGTCGTCGTCATCGCACTCGCGATGTCTATAGGCGAGGTCGTCGGACTGTTCATTGCCTGGGACCACCGACCCCGGACCATCGATGTCGTCGCCGGTTTTGACCTCATTCGCAGCCATCGTCATCTCGGATTGGTTGGATCGTCGTCAGCGGCTCACGCCCGCGCGGACCAGGTGATGTTCGGCACGTTCCGTGCGAACGCAGCGGGCGGTATTTACGCGCTCGCGTATCGCCTGATCGACGCGGCTCTCGCCGTCGTCGTTGCCGCAGCTGCGCCGCTCCTCCCCATCTTGGGATCGGCCGACCCCGATCTCCGCAGGACGATCTCACGATCTGCAACGGCCATCGCCGGAAGCTTCGCTCTTGTCGTCGGAGCCCTGATCTTCATCTCCGCGGAAGGCATCGTGTTGGTCATGGCAGGCGAAGAATTCCGTGACTCCATCATCGTCGTACGAATTCTCGTAGCCGTGCTCGTCATCTCGGTGATCAACATGCCGCTGTCGCAACTCGTGATTGTGCAAGGCGCTACCGCCGAGCTCCTTCGATTCTCACTGATAGCTGCAGTCGCCAACATCTCACTGAACCTCTGGCTCATCCCTGCCTATGGCGCGTCGGGTGCCGCGGCATCAACTCTCGCGACCGAGTTGGGAGGAATGATCGCCGTGGGCGTCCTCGTGCATCGACACCACCCCGGCGCGGTGCCGGTGAGGACCCTGGCAACATCAACTTCACTCGCTGCGCTTGCGGCATCGATCTTTCTTCTTCTCGAGACGGAAATTGCGGCTCCTGTGGCCGCCGTCGCCGTGCTGCCACTCATCGCTGCTGTAGCGATGCCGATTCGAGAACACATCTCGGTATTCCAACACTCGCCCGCTCACCTGGTTCAGGAACGCTGACGCTCGGTCCGAGCCAATTCATACGCCCGCACGTGCTCAGCCAGCTCACCTTCGAGCCAGTTCGGCGCCTCCGTATTCCCCTCGCCATAGTGCGCGTCGAGTCGTTCGACGACATCACTCGTTACTCCACTGCGTTCAAGGCCGACGCGATTGGCCCCAACGATTCGAGCCGGAGCACCTCGAACCAAAGCAAACGGAGGAACGTCTCGGGTGATAACCGACCCCATCCCAACCATGGCGTGGGCGCCAATCGACGAGAACTGCAAGACCTGAGAACTCAGTCCGACGGTCACGTTTGGGCCCACCCAGGAATGTCCGGCGATCTGCACACTGCTGCACAGGACCGTCCCATCTCCGATCACGGCATCGTGAGGAACGTTGCTATACGCCATCAAATATGTGTCGTCGCCGACCAAGGTCGGTCCCTGACTGCCTTGATGAATAATGGCGAACTCGCGAATCTTGTTCCGGTCACCGATACGAACGCCATCACCTTGGGGTTTCGATGGCGAGGGATGGGCGCCGCTACGAATCTGCGCAGGCGTGCCGATCAAGGCATGGGGGCCGATCCAATTGTCATCTCCGAGCAACGTCGGGCCAAGGATCACAACGTATGGCCCAATCGTGTTACCCGTTCCGAGGCTCACCCCATCAGCGATGTGGGCGGTCGGATGGATCTCGTTCGTCCGGTCCATCCCCACCCATCGGCAGGTCTCCACTCAATGAAAGTGCTGGATCGTACGAGGAAGCCGCGCCTAGGACTTTCGGATCAATAGATGATGGCGAGTCAGAAACATCACCTTTGGGTCGATTGGCCATGATGGCGTTTCGTGAATCCGATGAGCAGCAAGCGCGGGAGCGGCGCGCGCCCAGGCGTATTCTGCGCCGTCTGAACATCGGGCCTCGGCTCAGCCTGTGTATCGCTGTACCGACCATCGCCCTCTTGTCGCTGGTCGGGCTACTGGCCACCGCCGATGCACAATCGCTCGTAGACCTCCGCGAATTCGAAGCGGTGGCGGGCGAACTCGGCGACCTGGTCGAGATCCGAACCGAACTACAAAACGAACGTCATCTAGCCGCGCTCGGAAGCGCCCGCGCTTCTACGACACGACTCGATGATCTCCTCAAGAGTCGAGACGTCGAAGATCGCGAGAGTCTCCAAACCGCTCGCGCTCTCGCCGCGAACAATCGCCGAAGCCAGTCCCGGGTGGCCTACACCGAGTTGATCGACCAATTCTCGGCCGCGATCGACACCAGACTTGACGCTGCACCTCTTGGGCTGGCCGAGCAACGGAGCAACGCTCTTCGCTCCCTGCTTCACAGCGAAGAGTTCTTCCTCCTCGAAGACCTAGAAGCCCAGATCAACACCCCTGACGAGATCGCTATGGCGAGACTTCATACCAGCGCGACCGAAGCACTCGACGGCTTCAGCAACCACGCAACTCCAGAAGCCGCGGGAACCCTCGAAGCGCTCACGATCTCAAACTCATGGCGAACACTCACCCTGATGCGCACCGAATATTTCGAATCGGGCAACGACGCATTCGACACGGAGCTATGGCAAACGGCAGCAGAAGTCCGACGGCTCTCACTTCAGTTGCTTACTCAGCAGGAAACGATCGCGCTCCAAGACGATGTCGCCGCCACCATCGACATCGAGATCAGACGACTCCTGATGCTCCTCGGGATCGTCGGCCTTGTAATCGCGATCGCCGCTTTCGGTGCGATCCGTTTGCGTCGAAGCATCCTCGCGCCGCTCTCCAACCTCACCGTGAATGCGCGACTTCTGTCCAAAGGAAAGCTCGCACCGATCGAAGACTCCGCGTCCGACGAGATTGCCCTTGTCGGCAACGCGTTCTCCTCACTCGCATCAACAATGGAACATTTGTGGACCGACATCGATGCGGTGTCGAGTGCTGTGTCCGACGGCGTATACGACAA
Source organism: Verrucomicrobiales bacterium (assembly GCA_047638715.1). Lineage (GTDB taxonomy): Bacteria > Actinomycetota > Acidimicrobiia > Acidimicrobiales > SHLQ01 > SHLQ01. Next base: position 18,039 of record JBLIMK010000034.1, on the reverse strand, counting down.
ACGAATCGACACCGAATTCCTCGAAGGCGACTGGTTGCGCCTCGCCAAGACGATGAACGCGACGTTGGCTACGGGCGAGGCTCATCGCGAAACAGTGAGCGAAGAACTTGGCCGACGCGCGGTGATGAACGAAATCTCAAACGCTGCGGTCCTGGCCCAATCGGCGACGGAACTGACCAGCGCTGTTCTACGACATCTCCCCGAGGCTGTCACCGGATCGCATGCGCACCTGCACGAACATCCGAGCGGCCCTCCCGAGGTCGACCTCGGCGTGACTCTAGAGCCCAGCATCTCCGCACTGCAGATTCCGACGCTGGCCGATCAGGCACAACGCATCGAACTGCGCGATGGCTCAGGCGTCGCAAGCCTCGTCGGGTTCCCGACAGGTCCTCCAGCCGTTCTCGTCCTCCGCTTCCACGGATCGGAACCAGCGCAACTCGAGCCGCTCATCTCACTCATGGAGACCGCGGGCCGCATCCTGTCGCAAGCACATCGGCGCCAGGCGGCCGAGTCCGATGCCATTCACAGTCGAGCACACGACCTCCTCACAGGACTGCCGAATTCGGAAAACCTTCGCGAGTGGTTCAACGCTCAAGCGGATCGTTCGATTTCGTGGTCAGCGCTGGGCTTCGAGCCTCAGCGGCTCGACGAATGGGACGGTGTTTTTGGACGCAACGCTCGCGATCTCGTCCTGCGAGCAGTCGCTCAGACCTTGGTCGACACCATCGCTACCTTTTCGATCGAAGCCGGCGATGACATCGCCCTCGCACGGGTCACCGAGCCCGAATTTGTTGTTCTCGTACCGACAGCTCTTGCTAGCGATGTCACCAAAGCGATCGTGGGAGCGTTCAATGTTCCCCTCGATGTCAGCGGCGCCCAGATCAACGTCGATCTGACGATCGGTGTCGATCACTCTCAACGCGCCGATCGCGACCTCACCCAGACCGTCGCCAACCTCTCCGCAGCAATCCGACAAGCCAACGGCAATACGACCGAGATCGTCGAGTTCGAAACCCGACATCGCGAAGAGGTTCGTCGACGCGCCCAGCTCGTCAGCTGGTTGGCTGGCGCCATCGACAACCGCGACCTGTTCGTACACTTCCAACCCATCGTCAACGCGACGACCACCGCGATCGAGGGTTATGAGTGTTTGGTTCGCGGCTCGCTGGATGGCCAGCCGCTGTCGCCAGCGGAGTTCATCCCCGTTGCCGAAGAAACCAACATGATCGTCGCGATCGGCGAGTTCGTACTTCGAGAGGCGTGCGCTGCGATGCCGTTCCTCCGCGGTGACTCGCCATACGTCGCCGTCAACCTTTCGCCCATCGAACTCTCCGATCCGCAACTGCTCGAGCGCATCGACTCGATCATCAACGAATCGAAGGTGGACCGCAGCCGAATCGTCTTCGAGGTCACCGAGGGTGCGACAACAACAGCAGAGGGCGTCCAGCTCCTGAAACGGATTCGCGAACTCGGGGTAAAGATCGCCATCGACGACTTCGGCTCCGGCCAATCGAACCTGTCGTACCTGAACACGCTCCCTGCGCAGATTCTCAAACTCGATCGCAGTCTCGTGACCCCGATGGTCGACGACGTTGGCGCCGCGTCGGTCGTGCGTAAAGCGATCGAAATGGCGCACGATCTCGGCATGACCGTCGTTGGCGAGGGCGTCGAGACCAACGAAGAGTTGGACGCGCTTCGTCGTGTTCGATGCGACCGGATCCAGGGCTGGTTGACGGGTCGCCCAGCGCCTCTCGAGAACTTCATCGAGATCACCATCGATCGTCCCAGGACACGAATCAACATGCCGCGAGACAGCCGATGATGTTGAACGCGCGGCTTGGCCGACCCGCTACATCGGCCATAGCGCTTCTTGCCGCGGCTGCGTTGTTCGCCACCGGCTGCGGCGGTCTGACCCCCGATTCGCTCGCGTATGCAACCAACGAAGCCGAACCGACGATCATTCGGTTGGCAACGCCACGGATAGCGGGACTCGAAGAGGCGATCGCAGGCTGGGAGCGCGAACACCCCACCGCCGAAGTCGATGTCGTCGTACGAAACATCGATGATCACCATCGATCTCTTCTCGAGGCCGGTGGTGCCGGGAGCCAGTTCGATGTCGTCGCGTTCGATGCGACATTCGGACCGGAGGTTCGAGCCAAACCCGAGCTGTTCATCGACCTCCGAGAGCTCGACGCAGCGGCAATCGAATACATGTACTTGCCGGCGAGGTGGGCCGAAGGCATCGGTCCTGGCGGCGAGATCATCGGTCTGCCAATCGACGTAGACAGCACGGCCCTCATCGTGCGAACGGACCTTGTCGAGGAGGCGATCATCGATCGCCTCGAGCGAGCGACATCGTGGTGTGAACTGATCCAAGCTGGCGACGATTTCTCGGACGCAACGAATATTGCGTTCCTCGCCGATGGCGACGATCTGCTCGTCGCCATCCTTTCTCAAACGCGAACCACATTCGTCGATGCCGAGGGGGCTCTGCGAGCACAGGACGAAGCAGAACTGCAGCGGGCTTGGGACCTCGTCATGCTGACGATCGGTGAAGGGCCGCTTCATGGCGATCCGTGCCCTGAGGCGACCGACATGCAACGTATCTCGCGGAACTTCGCGTTCGATGACTCGCTCTGGAGGGACTCACTTGGCGGGGGCGACTTCGCCGCCGTACTCACGCCTTGGTCACTTCGTCGGCGTGTTGAAAACGCCGCTCCCGAGACAGCTGGTGCCTGGACGGCCATTGGCCTGCCGGTCGATTCTCCGACGGCCAACGCTGGAACATCGAGCTCAGGCGGGCTCCACTTTGGCCTCGCCGCCAACTCCGAAAACCTCGATCTCGCGCACGACCTACTGATCACGATCGCGAACCCAATCGTGCAACGAGTGACCTTCGCCAACGGTCTTGGACCACTCCCCGCGGCGGCTTCACCTCACCGCGATGACACCGTCTCATCGTCCGACGATGACTTCTTCGCGAACGCTCGATTGGGAGCGGTCTACAGAGGTGCGGCGATCGATCGCCCATCGGCTCTCGCCGAGCCGCAGAGACGAATTGTCATCGAAGAAATGCTCGTCGCCCTCAACCAAGTCGAAAACGGCGGACAGACCCCGGCCGAGGCGTGGGCCGACGCACTGGAACGCATCAAGACTCGGGTGGATTGACCCATATTGCTGGTGTGCTGAGTACACCCAAACCCGTGGCTACGAACTACATTGACGGCCATGAATTCTTTGCGCGTCTCGCCGCAGCGTCTCGTCCTCGGAATTGGCATCGCCGTCGCTGCCTTCACCGCCCTCTCGGGCCTTGCAGCGGAGGTATTTGCGTTTAAGAACGACAGCGAAGTCCATCGCACCGTGTTCGCGAACGTTCCCGACGCGATCCGCCTGGCCTTCTACACGCTCCTCCCAATGATGATCGTTTACGGCGCCTGGGTGTTCTCCCTCCGGATCAAGAACTGGCAGCGAGGCGGGCCGGATAATCGCGCGACCACGAAAAAGAACGCAAAAACCCGCCTGGCCGACTTCCGCTCTGGCGTCTACATGCGGACGCTGATGCGCGAACCAGCCGCGGGCGCCATGCACTCGATGATGTACTTCAGCTTCGTCGTGCTCTTGGGCGTCACGACCGTGCTCGAGATCGACCACCAGATGCCTACGGCGCTCAAGTTCCTTCACGGTGGCACGTACAAGGGTTACGCCATGATTGGCGACTTCGCAGGGCTTCTGTTCACGATCTCGATCGTGTGGGCAATCCTGCGTCGTTACGGCCCGCGCGCGATGCGCCCCTACCGCATCCGGGTGAAGAGCAAGCCAGAGCACGCCGTTATCCTCGGTACGTTCCTCGCCATCGGCGTCACGGGTTTTGGGGCCGAGGCCTTTCGCATAGCACTCGACGGCATGCCCGAGTACGAGAAGTGGTCCTTCATTGGTTACCCACTAGCGACCCTCGTCGAGGACAGCAGCTCGCTCGCTGGATGGCACCAGGGCTGGTGGATCGGCCACGTTCTGAGCTTCGTCGGATTCCTGATCCTGCTGCCGATCACAATGCTGCGCCACATCTTCACCTCGCCGCTCAACATGTACCTGAAGGACAAGGACCGTCCAAAGGGTGCAATGAAGGCCATGGCGAACCTCATGGAAACCGAGCTCGAATCGTTCGGTGCGGCTACCGTCGAAGACTTCACGTGGAAGCAGCTTCTCGATACTGATTCGTGCACGATGTGCGGTCGGTGCACGAGTGTGTGCCCAGCCAACGCCACTGGAAAACCTCTCGATCCGCGTGAGATCGTCCTCAAGGTGGGCGAGGTCATGGCCCGCACGGGCGACCCACAGGTTTCGCCGCCGATCAGCGTCGACGCCGAAATCACGGTGCCGGCTAACTGGATGTTCGACCGGGTCACCCCCGAAGAACTCTGGGCCTGCACTTCGTGCCGAGCGTGCGATGAGATCTGCCCGGTCAACATCGAAATCCTCGACAAGATTCTCGACATGCGCCGCTACCTCTCGCTCATGGAATCGGACTTCCCAGCCGAGCTGGGCAACGCCTATCGCGGCATGGAAAACCAGATGAACCCATGGGCGCTGAGCCAGAGCGAACGCGCCGATTGGGTCGTCGACGATTCGGTCACTGTCCTCGCAGGCGATGAGCCGCTCGAGGCCGAGTACCTCTACTGGGTTGGCTGTGCTGGCTCGTTCGACGACAAGAACAAGAAGGTTAGCCAGGCGCTGTCGAAGCTGATGAACCGCGCCGGCGTGTCCTACGCGATCCTCGGCCCGGCCGAGAACTGCACCGGCGACTCAGCCCGCAGAACTGGCAACGAATACATCTTCCAAATGCTCGCGATGCAGAACATCGAAACCCTGAACGGAATGGGCGTGAAGAAGATCATCACGCAATGCCCACATTGTTTCAACACGCTGAGCAACGAGTACCCACAACTCGGCGGGCACTACGAAGTCATTCACCACAGCGAGTTTCTCGAGAAGCTCATCGATGATGGCGACCTCGACATGCGAAACGCTTCGCTCGATGAGCGGATTGTGTACCACGACGCCTGCTACCTGGGACGGCACAACGACATCTACATGGCGCCACGCAAGGTCATTGGCTCGCTGGGCGGTGTCCAGGTGCTCGAAGCCGAGCGCAACGGCACCAAGAGCATGTGTTGCGGCGCTGGCGGCGGACGCTTCTGGATGGAAGAGACGACCGGCAAGGATGTCAACGTCGAACGGTCCGAAGAGCTTGTAGCGACCGGCGCAAGTCGTATCGCGACCGCCTGCCCGTTCTGTTACGTGATGATCGATGACGGCGTGAAGGGTCAGGGCCTCGAAGAGGGTGCGGTTATGGTTGCCGATATCGCCATCCACATGCTCGAGGCGTTGGAAAACGGCGATGAACTCGCACGGAAGGCAGCCCTTTCCCCGACGTTCGCTTATGTGGAATCAAACGTGGCCTTGGGTGGCACCGCTCCAAAGACACAGAACGACGACGCGTAGAGATTCCCAATAGGGAAGAAGGTCAGTCGAGGGCTGGCTGGTTCTTCGGCGCGATCGCCTTCGTTGCCGTGAGCCCGGCTGCGCCAAAGAAGACCGCGCCGACCACGAGCGACACCTGGATTGACGCGAACTCGGCGAGCAGCCCGAGCGATACGCCGCCAATGAGTTCACCGATCGACGTCATCTGACCCATTAGCGAGTGCACGGTGGCGCGCACCTCCGATGGTGCGTCGCGGTTGGCCCAACCTTCCATCGTCGGCCACAGCGCTTCGCGCACGCCGTCCTGCAACATGAAACCGATCGCGATCACGATCATCATGTTCGTGACCGCGGCGATGAACCCGCCTACAGCCGCGATCAAGAGCAAAGCGACAGCAAGGCGGACAACGCCATGACCTTTCTCGAGCATCCTTGACGACGCAGCATTCGCAGCGAGACCTGCGAGAGCCAGCGCGAGAAACAACACCCCGAGGACAACGAGCGACCCTTCGCTTGCACCCGAGTCGCCCGACCCGACATTGTCGAGGAAGTGTTTGTATCCAAGGCGATCGAACGCTTCAGAACCCATGTCGACAAACAAGATGACAACCACGAGGACTCGGAGCCGAGGCCGGTTCGCGACGGCCGATAGCCCTTCCTTAAAGGTGTCGACGAACCCCCGGCCAGCATCCTTGCCAGAAACGAAGTACTCCTCGTTCATCACGGAATAGAGGACGAAACCGACCCCGATGTACAAAACGCCCATCGACCCGGCCACCCAGCGCACCGATGTCAACGAACCCACGGCCATCGTCAAAGCCACCGCGACAAAGCCGACGAGAATCCCGAATCGGTGTTTGCGGAGAAGGAGCCGGTCGATGTCATCATCGTCGAACTCGCCCCTGCCTTTGAGTTCGTCGGTCACCCACGCCGTGTCGGCTCCACTTCGGAAGGTCCAACCCACCCCGACGAGAGCCTGCGCAGGCAAAATCAGCCAGTAGTTCAAGCTCGCGACGCTCCAGATGAAGCTGATGCCCATGAGAACGTGGGAGATGACGATCGATCGTTTTCGCGAGTGCAGGTCAGCAACGACGCCAGTGGGTGTTTCCGCGACCAAGACCGACGCCTCGAGAACTATTCCGAGCAGCACGAGCTCGAGTGGCCCAAGTCCAAGCTCGACGACCCAGAACACGGTAAGTGCCAGCCAAAACCCCCACTCGATACCTTCGACAGCGCCGAATCCCCGGACGAAGATGTTCGCCGGATCGAATCGGCGTTTCGTCACTCGAAGTTCTTCCAGTACTGACTGGGTCGAGGTCCTTCTTGTCCTTGATACTTCGAGCCGATAATTCCAGAGCCGTAGGGGTTATCGGCCGGGGTTGTCATCTGCATGAAGCTGACCTGGCCGACCCTCATACCTGGATACAAGGTGATCGGCAGGCTCGCGACATTCGACAATTCGAGTGTGATCTGACCATCCCAGCCAGCGTCGATAAAGCCGGCGGTCGAGTGGATCAGCAGACCGAGGCGCCCGAGGCTCGACTTGCCTTCCAGGCGCGCCACGAGGTCGTCCGGCAGCGCAATTCGCTCGAGCGTCGATCCGAGCACGAACTCGCCCGGATGCAGAATGAAGGGATCGTCATCCGATGCCTCGACACCCTCGGTCAGGTCTGAGAGGTTCTGCTTCACGTCGATCAACCCGCGCGTGTGATTGCGAAAAACGAGGAACCTGTGATCGAGCCGAACATCGACGGACGACGGCTGAACCGCAGTCGGATCGAACGGATCGATCGTGATGGTGCCGGCAGCGAGGTGTTCACGGATAGTGCGGTCGCTCAGAATCACAAATCGGAAGCTATCCGCATCTGAACAAGTTGGGAATCACGGGCGAACGAACGCGTGACGCTTTAGTCCGCGTTTACCATCGATATATGGCCGCACGTTTGATCGCTGGATTGGTTCTACTCGCATGTGTCGCGGTTCTCGGTGCCGTCGCATTCGGCGATTCCGACGAGGCGCCCGAAGTCGCGACCACGACGACAACAACCGCGGCGCTCGCCGAAGCCCCCGACAACTACGGACCTCGAAAGTCCCTGGTCAACCTCGATGGCTGGCTCAACACCGACATCGACTCACTCGATGATCTTGACGGCAAGGTTGTGCTCGTCGAGATGTGGACGTTCGGCTGCAGCAACTGCAAAGCAAGAATTCCTCATACCCAGGCGCTGTACGCAGACCTCAGCAGAGATGACTTCGAGATCGTCGGCGTGCACGCACCGGAGTTCAGCTATGAAGCCGAGATCCCGAACATCGAGCAAGCGGTCGTCGATCTCGGTGTGACCTGGCCGGTCGCGCTCGACACGAGCAAAGAGAACTTCCGCTCCTGGCAGGATGGCGGACGACGATTCTGGCCCCGCACCTACGTCATCGATCAACACGGTGACGTGCGCTACGACCACATCGGTGAAGGTCGTTATGAAGAGCTCGAGCAGACGATCAACTTCTTGATCGACAACCCGCCGGTCACCGCCACGTCATGATCAAACTGCTCGTCGAGGGTGTTGAGAGCCTTCGGCTGCCATGCAGTTGGGTATTGCTGATCCCCGGTGTGGCGATCATGGTTTTCGGTCGGCGCCGGACACCTCTGGTTCTCGCAGCCTTCGTGAGTGTTGCGGCGCTGGTCGTGTGGTTCCGTCTTGCAGGCTGGTGGTTCGAAACCCCGAGCGGAATCGTGCAGATCGTCATCGGCATCGTGATCGTCGGCGCTGCAGCCCTGGCGTGGAAGCACGACCGCGGGATAACCGATGTCGCTGCCGCCGCCATTGCTGGCGCAGCGGGCGCCTGGACATGGATCCCCTGCGTGGGCCCAAACCTCAGCGAGGTCTTGAACGGATCGAGAAGCAACCCGTACGATCACATCGGCGGAACCCTCGCCTTCCTCGCTGGGCAGTTCCTTCCCTTCATCTTGATCACGGCCGCCGAGGTTCTGTTTCCCACCGTGCACGAAAAGTTCTCGAACCGAACCGTGATCACCGCTGGAGCGGTGTTGTTCGGGCTGGTCGGACTGCTGTTTGCCACAACACTCTTCGATGAATTCACCTCCGAGCTTGCTCGCCGCAACACGCTGTAGCCGCCCAACAGTCGTCGGAAGCTCCCATGGGCCAAACGGCCCAAATGCAGGACGACATCTCAATACGCGCAGTAAAACGCTCGATTCTCTTGTCATGCGCTTCTTCACCACGACGATCCCCGCCGGTCGGCTCGAGTACTTCGTTGTCGCCGTCATACTGAACGTCGTCCTGGCCGCCTCCGTGCTGATGTTCTTCGAGTTGGAGGTCGACCCGCTCACCCGCGAGGTCTCCTACGCGGCGGACAAGCTCGCGGCGATGGCGTTCATCTACGTCGGCTTCCTCGCCGTCGGCATCATCAATTGCCTCCGCCGGATGAAGGACCTGCACATGGGTTCGGGAATGCTCATCTTGTTCCTCATCCCAATCGTGAACATCTTGTTTCAGCTCATGCTCCTCCTCTCGAGCGGCGTCAAGAGCGAAACGTATGCTCCGTTCGGAGTTGATCCCTACGATCCGAACTCTTACGTACCTACCGCAACAGCTTCGGAAACGTCAGCACCCGCAGTGACCTTTCAAGGCCACGCCCTCCTGCTCCCTGGCGAAGATCGCTGGGACAGCGAAGCCGCCTGACCGCAGCGACCTTCCAACAACGCGCTCTGTGAAAGGAACGAGGCGCTCTGCTACAAAGAGGCTGTGCCCAATCTGCCAGTTCGGCGTTTCACTAGACGCGACCTGCTCGTCGTCGGCACGGGAGTCGTCGTCGCCGGTTGTACTTCACGGTCGACGATCACCGAGCGTCCTCCACATGCTGAGGAGTTAGTCGGCTCAACGCTCCCTCCCGGTGCATCGTCGACGTCCTCTGCGTCCTCTACGCCGGCCGTTGCTCAACCGACGCTCGTCGGGTCTCCGACATATCAGGGCGCAGAGCCCTTCGCCCTCGGAGTGGCATCAGGTGATCCCGATGCCACCTCGGTCGTGCTCTGGACCCGCCTGCTCACCTCATTCGACGCATCTGGTCCATTCGCTGACGCCGACCTCGGCGTGGCGGTCGACGTAGCCGCCGACGATGGCTTTGACCAGCTCGTACATTCGAGCGTGTTCGAAGCACCTCTCGAATTCGACCACAGCGTGCACGCAATCGTCGAGGGGCTCGACGCCGATTCCTGGTACTGGTATCGCTTTCGAATCGGTGATCAAACGTCGCCGATCGGCCGGACCCGAACCATGCCGAACTCTGGATCCGAGCTTGTACGTTTCGGTTTCTCTTCGTGTCAGAACTGGGAGAGCGGCGCATATGCCGCCCATCGGCATCTTGCGGAGGCCGACCTCGACTTCTTCGTCTGGCTCGGTGACTACATCTACGAATACGGGCCCGCCAATGGTGGTGTCGTTGCATCGGCGGGTCAACGGATCCACAACTCCGCCGAGGTCGACACACTCGAGGGGTATCGGCGACGGTATGCGCAGTACAAATCGGATGCCGCGCTTCAGGCACACCATGCGGCTCGCCCGTGGCTCGTCACTTGGGACGATCACGAGGTCGACAACAACCACGCTGGTTTGAACAGCGAAGACGGACAAGATCGAGATGCTTTCGCCGAGCGCCGCCGCGCAGCGCATCGGGCATGGTGGGAGAACATGCCCGTCCGTCTCGATCCACCGGACGGTGACAACTTTCGGATCTACCGGACGAGCCGCTGGGGAGACCTCGTCGACCTTCACATGCTCGACGGGCGTCAATACCGCGCTCCACAACCAACGGACGGTGACCCGGTCGTACTTCCCGGCGTCGGTGACCTCGGCGTCAAACTTCTAGGGCAGACCGCGCTCGACCCGGAACACTCGATGCTGGGTTCGGTGCAACGAGCGTGGCTCGAGGACCAGCTCGAATCGTCGACCGCGACATGGAATGTGCTCGGCAACCAGGTGTACATGCACGGGCTAAACGCATTCCCTGGGCCAACACCCGCTACCAACACCGATACGTGGGATGGATACTTCGGCGAGCGCAAAGCCCTGTTGGAGCGAGTAGCGGGAGCAGGCGACCGCAACCTCATCATCCTCTCCGGCGACTTCCACGCTGCAAGCGCGGGCGACGTTCGAGCCGACCCGTTCGACCTGAATGGACCGGTGCTCGCAACAGAGTTCATGGCTCCAGCGATCAGCTCGACGTTTCCAAAGACCCTCCGCGATTTGGCTCCGCTGGTGCTCGCGATCAACCCGCAAATCCGCCATTTCTCCCCCGAGAACGGCTTCATGACGTGCGAAGTAACGCCATCGAAATGGACCACCCGACTCCACCTTTTGGCCGACGTAGCCAACGAGGCGTCCACTCTGTCGCCAGCTGCGACGTTTACGGTCGACATGGGCGCAGCTGGTGTCTCTTCGATCACCTAATCTCTAGACATGTTGAACTCAGGTCGTCGTCCAAACGTGCTGTGCATGGTTCTCGCAGGCGGCGAGGGCAAGCGATTAATGCCTCTGACAGCGCAAAGAGCAAAGCCAGCAGTTCCATTCGGAGGTCGATATCGACTCATCGATTTTGCGCTGTCTAATCTCGTGAACTCGGGCTATCGAAAAGTTGTCGTACTCACACAGTACAAATCGCACAGCCTCGACGTTCATATCTCGCGCACCTGGAATCTGTCGAGCGAACTCGGCCACTACATCACCACCGTGCCCGCCCAGATGCGGCGCGGGCCTCGCTGGTTCACCGGTTCCCTGGACGCGATCTACCAGAACTTCAATCTCATCGACGATGAGCGCCCCGAGAACATCATGGTGTTCGGCGCAGACCACATCTACCGAATCGATGCGCGCCAAATGCTCGACGCTCATCTCGGCGGAGGACGAGGCGCGACAGTCGCTGGCATTCGTGTGCCGCGAAGCCAAGCCGATCAGTTCGGTGTCATGACGATCGGCCCAGACTCGAACAAGATCCTCCAATTTGACGAGAAGCCATCGAATCCAGGAGGACTGCCGGACTCACCGGACGAAATTCTTGCGTCGATGGGCAACTACATCTTCTCGACAGAAATGCTGATGGACCTCGCCTCCGACGATGCCAGTGACGACACCTCAGCCCACGACATTGGCGGCGACCTGATCCCCGGGCTTGTCGCCAAAGGTGAAGCCAACGTCTACGACTTCACCGAAAATGTTGTCCCGGGCGACACCGACCAAAATCGCCACTACTGGCGCGACGTGGGGACGCTCGACTCCTACTTCGATGCCAACATGGACCTCGTTCAACCCGAGCCGATCTTCAACCTTTACAATCCGAGTTGGCCGATCTTCAGCTACAGCCGGAACCTGCCGCCAGCGAAATTCGTCGCCGATTGGCGATCCGGTGACCCGGCGGTGGTCAACTCGATCGTCAGCACTGGGGTGATCGTCTCGGGAGCTCGCGTCGCGAATTCGGTGGTGTCGGTCGGAAGCCACGTCCACAACGGCGCCGACCTCGAAAACGTCGTGTTGCTCGACGACGTCACCGTCGGTCCCGATACCGTCCTGCGAAATTGTGTGGTCGACAAGAACGTGATCATTCCTGCCGGGGTCGAGATCGGCGTCGACATAGCCGCTGACCGGACTCGCTACGTCGTGAGCGATGGTGGCGTAGTGGTCATCGCCAAGAACTCAATTGTGAGCTGATCGGTTACTCTCGGACGCCTCGGAGATCTTGGGTCAGCCGGGCGGAACCGCAGCGAATCCAAATAGCCAGTGCGCTACTGACCCCCCGGTCGACCGGCGATGGCTTCGTAGATTTCGAGGTGCTTCGAGGTTGGATCGTCCCAGCTCCAGTCGATCGCCATGCCTCGCTTTTGCACGGATACACGTCGCCGTTTAGTCCGCCATGCTCCGATCGCTCGATGGAGTGCGTCGAGCATGCCCGTTCCATCGATCGTGAGCGACACGAAACCAGTGCCATTCTTTGGATCCTCATCCGCGTCGACCACAGTGTCGACGAGGCCGCCGACCGGAGTGACGACGGGAATGGTGCCGTAGGCCATCGCCTGCATCTGGGCCAGACCACACGGTTCGAATCGGCTCGGCATACAGAAGAGATCTGCGCCAGCAAAAATCCCGTGAGCCAGAGCCAGGTCGTACCCCTCGACGAACGCGAACGTTTCGGAGTACTCCGAAGCGAGCTCACGCGCCCAAAGCGCAAGGCGCTCCTCGCCGCTTCCGAGAACGAACAACCGAGCACCCATTCGCTCCAGGTACGGAATGAGGCCGAGGATCATGTCGATGCCCTTTTGCTCGACCAGGCGGGTCACCATCCCGATCAACGGACCATCGTCAGCGTCCCACGCAGCGCGCGCCAAGAGCTCAGCCTTCGAATCGCTTTTGTCGGCGAGGGACATGCGTCCGTAGTTCTTCGAGGTGAATGGATCGATCGACGGATCCCAGAGCGTCGTGTCGATTCCGTTGCGGATACCCACGAGATTTTCACCGCGCGCTTCGAGCATTGTGTGGAGCCCGGAGCCTCGACCCGGATCGAGGATCTCGGTTGCGTAGTTCGGACTCACCGCGACGATCCGATCGGCGAGGCGAATCGCTCCGGCGGCCGGATTTAGCTCGCCATACCTGTCGAACGCGGTCGCCCGGTCGGTGGTGATCGTCCGGAGCCAGCCGACGTCGCCGATGCCCTGATAGCCCAAAGTGTGAATGGTGTAGACCGACGGAACGTCGACCCAGGCAAGCGTCATGGCCGTGTGCCAGTCGTTGAGGTGGACAACGTCTGGACGAACCTGTTCGACGATCGCCGCGATTCCAGCCGAGAATCCGAAGAAGCGATGATGGTTGTCGGCCCAGCCCTCGCCGGAGGCATCGACATACGGGTGTGGACGTGCAAGACCCGGAACGCTTACGAGGTGTACCTCGCCGAGCTCAGGCGCTTCGCCCACGCGCACGGTCGCTTCGCCTACCCACTCGGGAACCGAGAGCGCCGAGATCTCTTCTCCCCCAAGCGTCGCGTCGCCATAGTCGGGAAGCACGACCGTGAGTTCGACATCGGAGGTTGCTCGGAGCGAGCGAATCAAGCCAGCTGCTGCCTCGGCGAGACCACCGACTCGCGCCACAGGAGCGGCTTCGGCGGATGCAAAAACAACCTTCAAGCCGGCGCCGGTGGAGAACATCACTCTGAACTATCGGCGCGACTCGACCCCGAAGCAAGGTGACGAACGAGAACTTCGTGAGCGAACACGGCACGAACGGTCGGTGAGACCCAGTGGTCGGTGATGCGGCGCCTATCGAACACGGTTGAAGCCGATTATTGACATGGGCTCTGTTCTGAACGATCGTGCACAAATGGAACAAGTCACTTGGACCGAAATGGCCGACGGTACGCGGGCAGATTACGAGACGCTGGGCGAGCTCTACACCGTGCACACCCGCGGCGAGTTGGTCGACAACATGATCTCGTTACTCAAGATTATGGAGGGACCGAAGCTCGGTTATCAGATCGATCGCTATCAACACTGTCTGCAGTCAGCGACGCGAGCCCTCCGAGCCGACGAATCGCTCGATCTTGTCGTCGGCGCGCTACTCCACGACATTGGTGATCCGATCGCGCCCCAGAACCACAGCGCCACGGCGGCAGCCATGCTGGCGCCATATATCGATGACCAGACGCATTGGGTGATCAAGCACCACGGCCTATTCCAGGGCTACTACTACTTTCATCATCTCGACGGCGACCGAGACGCACGCGACGTGCATGAGGACAACGAGCACTACGACGCGTGTGTGCGGTTTTGTGAGAGGTATGACCAGAACTGCTTTGATCCCGACTATCCAACGCTGCCGATCGAGGACTTCGTCCCGATGATGGAGGAGCTCTTCTCCCGCGAATCGCGGGTCCCTGGCATCCCTCCCGCCGATATGACCCGCCACATCCACATCAACTAGCACCCTCAGGGGCCAGGCCCCTAACTGGATTTAGGGGCCAGGCCCCTTTTTCGATCGTGAGCCTCGACGCCTGCCGAGCTGCAGCCGCAAATGCCTTGCTACCCAAGACCACGGGCAGCCGATTGCGCTCGTACAACTTGTCGGTTTCCGTCAAAAGACAGCTCTCCACGAGCGCCTCGAGTTGAGATCTACCTCCGGCCATCTGCAAGGTCTCCTCCAGCTGAAGCCAATCTTGTGGAGGACGAATTCCGAGATATGCGGGGTAGCTCGACCACGTGTAGTCAGCGAGAGCCGCTATTCCGAAAGCTGTTGGATTTCGATGGATATATCGAGACACCGCTAACAAGTAGTGCTCGGAATCGATCAGTAATGCGTGGTACCGATCCCGGCAAAGGCGCCCGTCCTTCCCGTGGTAATCGTTGAAATGACGGGCGTATGGGCCAGCAAGCAAGCGAATCGTCTCATCGAGCGTGGGGTTCGGCGTCCGGATGAGTAGGTGGTAGTGGTTGCCCATCAGACAGTAGGCGTGGACCTCCGCTCCCGTGCGACGTGTCGCAGACTCGAGGAGGCTCAAGAAAACCTGCCGGTCATAGGTGCTGCGGAACATGTCGGTTCTGCTCGCTCCACGATTCATCACGTGATACCACGCGCCCGGGTACTGGATCCTGTGTGGCCTCGGCACCGTGTTCTCCTAGTCTCTGCATTCGAGCCAGGGGAAGTGGCCGGGCGAACCCGATGCTCCACCGTAGACATCAGCATGCTCTCACGCCGAACCGGAGGGAAGGGGCCTGGCCCCTCATAGTGATTAGGGACGTGGCCCCTAATTGGGTTTAGGGGCCAGGCCCCTTAATGGTGGATAGGTTGGCTCGATGCCGTTTTCGCCTATTGTGGGAACCCTTGCCTATCTATGGGATCAGGGGACCGATCGGGTCCTGATGATCCGTCGCAACGCCCGTCCCGACGACGACCACTTCGGCAAGGTGAACGGCGTTGGCGGCAAACTCGAGACGGACGAAGGCCTGATCACCGGGCTCCGACGCGAGCTGGACGAAGAGACCGGCCTCGTCCTAGACAAGCTCGCTTTACGAGGGACGATCACCTGGTCAAACTTCGGTCCGAAACGTGAGGATTGGATGGGCTTCATCTTTCTCGTTACGCAATGGACCGGCACGCCGCCCGCCCACAACGAAGAGGGCAGCCTGGAGTGGATCGATCGAACGCGTCTGTTGCAAGCCTGCGACCCGTGCGACCTGGTCCGCTCAGCTGCCGACCTACCGATGTGGGAAGGCGATCGGCACTTCGTGCCACTGGTCTTCGACGAAGACCCTCGAGTTTTTCATGGCACGATGCCCTACGACGGCGATCGTCCAAAGGACTGGAAGTACGAGCGGCTATGACCGGGTCGACGACCATCGCTGGTTCTGCTGGAACCATCGCAATCCACGACCTCGGCGGCAACGGCGAGTACACCCTCCTCGTGTGCCACGCCACGGGATTCTTGGGACAGGTCTACCGAGCCTTCGCAGCAGAACTCAGCGACGACGCTCGAGTTGTCGCCCTCGACTTTCGAGGGCACGGCGATAGCGACACTCCAGCCGAACTGCACGACTTTCGTTGGTCGGCGATGGTCGACGACCTGAGGCGAGTGATCGATCACATCGATGCATCGACCCTCCATGGGTTTGGGCATTCGTTGGGCGGCGCAGTGCTGCTCGAGATGGAACGATTGCATCCCGGAACGTTCGCGACGGCAATGGTCTTCGAACCCGTCGTTCCGCCCGGGTCGTTCAGCGACGGGCCTCTCATAGCTGCTGCACGTGGTCGGCTCAAACGATTTCCAAGCCGAGCTGCTGCGCTGCTCCGATATGCAGCACGGCCACCGTTGGGACTCTTTCGAGCCGATGTTCTGCACGCCTACGTGCGGCACGGCTTCGCGGACGACGGCGAGGACGGCGGGATCCTCCTGAAGTGCTCGCCCGAGAGCGAAGCCAACACGTACTTGAATGCGGGCGAGATTCACCTCGGCCTTCTCGACCAGATCGCGCTCGATGTCGTCGTCGCTGTGAGCGGGGACGGCGGGTTCCCCGCCCAACTCGCTCCTCAGGTTGCCGACGCTCTTCCCAACGGACGGTTGCTCGAGTTCCCGACGCTCACACATTTCGGGCCGCTTCAAGATCCGGTCGCCGTGGCCAACGCCATGAGAGAGCTGCTTAAGACGCCCACTCCTTGATCTGGGACACGACGGCGAGGGGATCTTCGCCGACTGGATGCAGTGTGAGACTCGTGACTCCGGCCTCTGCAAACGCCTCGAGACGATCTTTGATGAAACCTTCGGTGCCGACGAGGTTGGTCGCGGCGAGGAACTCGTCAGGAATCGCCGCAGCGGCTTCTTCCTTCTTGCCCGACAGATAGAGGTCCTGCACCATCTCGGCTTCTTCTTCATAGCCGTACCGCTGAAACAACGTGTTGTAGAAGTTTTTCGACTTCGCCCCCATCCCACCGATATACAGCGCGGCATTCGGACGGGCGAAATCACGCATCGCTGCCGCTTCCTCCTCGGTCTTCGTGATGGCGGCCATCCCACCGGCAATGATTTGGAGTTCGCCGAGTGCTGGATCTCGTTTCGTGTGGCCTGCGTCGAGCGCAGCACCCCACGCATAGTGGGCTTTCTCGGGATGGAAGAACACCGGAATCCAGCCGGTGGCGATCTCCGCCGTCAGCTCTACGTTCTTCTCGCCGATCGACGCGATATAGATCGGGATGTCTTCCCTGAGCGGCGTGTTGATCAGCTTGAGTGGCTTGCCTAAGCCGGTGCCTTTATCCGCGGGAAGTGGCATCTGGTAGTTCCGTCCCTCGTGTTCGAGACGTTCTCGCTTCCAGACCTTCCTGCAGATCTCGATGATCTCTCTGGTCCGGCCGAGTGGCCGGTCGTAGGGCACGCCATGCCAGCCCTCGATCACCTGCGGACCCGATGCCCCGAGACCCAGCGCAAATCGGCCACCGGAGAGCGAATCGAGAGTGGCAGCGGTCATGGCGATCAGCGTTGGCGTCCGGCTGTAGATCGGCAAAATGCCCGAGACGAGTTCCATTGTTTCTGTGCTCGCGGCCAAGAACCCGAGGGTCGATACGGCGTCGAAACTATACGCCTCGGCCACCCACGCCTGATCAACTCCAGATCTCTCCATCGCTTGCGCGTGGGCAATCGCCTTCAACGGATCGTCGCTGTATGTAATGGTCATCGAGATCTTCATCTCAAGAGGTTAGCGACTCCGAAAATTGGGTACTCTCGCTGCATGCAAACGCAACTTGTCATCAACGGAGAACGCCGCGCTGGTTCCGACGGCCAAACTGTCGATGTACTGAACCCTGCAAACGGGACGGTGATCGCAACGGTCGAGTGCGGGTCCGTCGCCGACATGGAAGCCGCTTGTGATGCCGCGGCGGCCGCTCAGAAACTCTGGGCCAAGGTCGCACCGCGAGAGCGCGCCGAAATGCTTCGCGCGTGCTTCGAGGTCATGATGGCCAACCAGGACCGCCTCGCTGACCTCATCGTCGCCGAGCACGGCAAGGCAAAGTC
>JBLIMK010000033.1:0-33050 GCA_047638715.1 Verrucomicrobiales bacterium | reverse complement strand
AGCACCCGGACCACCATTAATCGTGTCCCCACCACCCAAACCACAAACCGTGTCATCCCCGCCCAAAGCAACAATCACATCCGCACCAGACGTCCCCAAAATCACATCCGCACCACTCGTTGCGACCTCCCCAGCACCAATATCGACAGTCACGATAAGACCATTGCAGAGCTGAAGCGGCGAAGCCTCGAGAATAAATGGCACTGAAGACCATCCAAGAACGCCCTGCTGCTCGGTCACCGACCCGGAACCACAGCCGCGGCCAAGCCCCTCAGGGTCAACCGCAGATTGAGCTCCCACCGACGAGAATTCCCACCCAAGAGGCGGATCGACGCACATCAGGAACGACGAGCCAACCGGCACCGATCCCAACACATCAAACGCAACCTGCAAATCCTGCATCCCTGTCGGCGTAGTAACTACGGAGCTCGATGGAGTCAATTCACCGTCGACATACATCTCGACCGAAGCACCGGGAACCCGAGCATCCAGGGTGTAATCGAGCAGACCATTCCCATCAGAATCCTCCAAAGTCACCACCCGCATGTCAACAGGCTCGGCCGGTACGACGCATGACATCGAACCGCGTCGGAGTGCATGCCCGTCGGTCTCGTTGTCATCGGCCCAAAAGACCGGGCGCTCGTTCGACACACACTCGGTCATCGGCGCAATAGTGAAACCTTCGTTGTTCTCGTCAGGAAGACCGGTAGGCCGGTCGAACGACTGCGCCACAGCGAACACACCAGCGGGGGTGATCTCGAGACGGGTCAAGGCGTTCATGCAGGTCCCGTCACAGGCCGTCCAAAGCTCTCCGAGATCGGCGTCGAATTCGAGGGCCATGACGTTCGACAAGCCGCTCGCAAACGATGCGATGCGGGTGGGCGATCCGTTGGAATGGTCGAGTGCGTAAAGGTAGATCTGGCCGGTCGCCTCGTGCCCGACGGCAAAAAGTCCTGTGCCATGGTTCGGGTGGTTTGCGGGATCATACAACTGGCCCAACACCTCGTCGACGAAGCCGCTCCCGACAAGCGCCGCATCGGGGATCCAGGTGATCGACTCGATGCCGCCATTCGGGACCGAGGCAGGAAGGTCGGCGGTGAGATTCCATTCCATCGATGCAGCGAGTGAGGTGCCCGATGCTGTCACGTCGTACCGCAACACGCTGGGTCGACTGACGCCGTTGTTGTTGTTGTCCCGTTCGGATGCCACGTAGAGAAATGCCGAGTCGTTGGCTGCGATCGTGACCCCCTCGGCGTCGACGTCTCCGCCCCCACCGACGAATTGTAGGTTTTTGCCGTTCACCCAGTCGTTGTTGGTATCAGGCGACCACACGGTGCCGTCCCATACCATCCTGAGCAATTCTCCAGGGCCATTGCGGACAACCCAAAGCACTCCTGGAGTGGCCGTACCCGTGCCTTCATAGGCCAGACCCGACAGGTTTCCTCCCGATTCGTCGACGGCGTCGACCTCCACTACGGCTTGAGGCCCCGGCCAAACGGCTGCAGCTGCCACCGTTGCGAAGAGCAGGATGAGCGCGACCGTGAGGGTCACTCCAACTGTGAGGCGACGCCCGCCATTCCCACCCATAGTGAGAGTTTACCGCGCGTTCCGCTCACACTTCTTGTCGGAGAGGTAGGAGTCCTCTCCAAATTCCTGCGCTGGACTACGTCGCGTGTAGTCGGGCGCAGGAATTTTGGAGAGAAGAAGCTGGAGCTCGAGGGGAGATCGAACCACTGGCTGTAGCACCGACTCCCATCTCCGTAACCTCGGACACACAAAGAACAGGGATGCTACGTTGCTTGGGAAACCCGCTGGGGTGCTATCGGCTTCCTCAGCCCAGCAACGACCCAGATCGTCCGAGCCAAACGATCGAGGAGTGTTCATGAAGCCCAAACTGTTCATCCCCCAGCCCATCCCGCAGGTAGCGGTCGATCGGCTCGAGGACATGGTCGAGCTGACGATCTATCCCCACACCGACCGACGGATGCCATACGAAGAAGTTCTCGAGGCCGTAGTTGATCAGGACATTCTCTACGCACTCGGAGAGATCCCATACGATGCCCGGACCATCGAAGCCGCGAAGAACCTCAAGCTCATTGCAGCCATGCACGGCTCCGCAACATTCGTCGATATGGATGCGGCGACCAAGCGCGGAATCCCCCTCAGCCTCATCCCAAAACGGATGTCGAAAACGACGGCCGAGTTCACCTTCGCACTGATGGTCGCCACCGCATGGCGGATCCCTGAAGCCGACCAGTTCATGCGCGCCGGCAAATGGAAGCAGAACCAGTCGATGGCGTTCCTTGGTTCGCGTTTGTTCGACAAGACGCTCGGGGTCGTCGGCATGGGATCGATCGGGACTGATTTAGCCATCAAGTCACGTGCCCTCGGGATGGACATCATCTACAACAAACGTTCACAGATGTCGCGCGCCGAGGAAGCCAGCATCGGCGCAGAGTACCGTTCGCTCGAAGCTCTTTTCGCTGAAGCTGACATCATCTGCGTGTGCCCTGCGCTCACAAACGAAACGAAAGGAATGATCACCCGCGAGCTCATCGACAGCATGAAGCCCAGCGCGATCTTCATCAACACCTCCCGTGGCTTGGTCATCGACGAGGACGCTCTCGAGGATGCTCTCGTCGAGGGGCGTATCCGAGGCGCTGGCCTGGACGTCTACCACCGCGAGATTCCCGAGGTCGACGACCCGGGCCCATCGGAACGGTTCAAGTCACTACCCAATGTCGTGCTCACTCCCCATATCGGTACCGCCGCTCTTGAGACGCGTGAAGAGATGGCGATGCGCAACGTCGACAACATCGAGCGGTTCCTCAACGGCGTGCGTCCGCACAACGTCAAGAACCCAGAGGTGTACGGCGAGGAGCCCATCGAGTCTGACGTCATCGGCTGAAGATGAGCAGTGAGCCAACCAGTTTAGACATCCCGTCGATCGGCCTAGGAACACTCAAACATCTCGGCGACGCCGCGCGTGACTTGGTGGCCTTGGCCATCGCCGATGGTTACCGCCACATCGACACCGCGGAGTACTACGGAAACGAGGAGCCGGTCGGCGAAGGGATCAGGTCGTCATCGGTGCCGAGAGATGATCTTTGGGTGACGACGAAGATCCTTCACCCGAAGGCAACACCACCCACCGGAGTGCGGGCCGCAGCCGAAGCGAGTCTGAAACGACTTGGTCTCGAGTATGTCGACGCGCTGCTGATCCACTGGCCGAACGACTACTTCGAGTTCGAGCACGAGCTTGAAGTGTTCGCCGAGTTACGCGACTCCGGGCTCACGCGGACGATCGGGGTCTCGAACTTCCCGAGTGCACTGCTCCGATCAGCGGTCGAGATCGACCCGGGCATCATCATGAACCAGGTGGAGTTCCACCCGTTCATCTCGCAGTCGGCCGTGATGGAGGTCGCCGCCGAGGCGGGCGTCCTAGTGTCGGCGCACACCCCGTTGGCTCGCGGAGCAGTCGTCGAGAACGAAGTCCTGATCGAGATCGCGGCATCTCACGACACCTCGCCCGCACAGGTGGCCCTTGCGTGGGTGTTGCGACACGACGGTGTAATCGCCATCCCAGGTGCTTCGTCGGTGGCCAAGGGTGCCGAGCGGCAGCGCGAGCGGCTGCGCGAGAACCTCGCGGCGACGGAGTTGGCGCTCTCAGATGACGAGATGGCGCGGATTTCGAGCGTGGAGCCGCGAGAGCGCATCGTCGACGGCCCGCATGCGCCCGACTGGGACAGCTAGGGGCTCTTGAGAACTATTTGAGGCAGCGGAAGCTCCTCGGTCTGGAGAAATGATGAGCGAGATTCAGGACGGAATGCTGATCGATTGGGACATCCCGATCGAGATGGACGACGGCATAGTGCTCAGGGCCGACATCTTCCGCCCGATCGGTGACGAGGCCGTTCCGGTGATCCTCAGCCACGGGCCTTATGCCAAGGGATGGCGGTTCCAGGATGGCTATCCGAGTGCATGGGAAGCAATCGCCCGCGATCACCCGGAAGTGCTCGAGGGCAGCACCAACAAGTATCAGCAGTGGGAGGTCGTGGATCCCGAGAAGTGGGTGCCCGACGGCTACGCGTGCGTACGGGTGGATTCGAGGGGTGCGGGTCGATCGCCTGGATACCTCGATCACTACTCGCCCCGGGAGACTTCGGACTTCGCTGCGTGCATCGAGTGGGCGGGTACCCGCGACTGGAGCAACGGAAAAGTCGGACTGACCGGTATCTCGTACTACGCGATCAACCAGTGGCAGGTTGCGTCGCTACAACCTGAGCACCTCGCAGCGATCTGCCCGTTCGAGGGGGCCGCTGACTTTTATCGCGACATGTCCCACCACGGTGGGATCTACACGACCTTCTGGGACAAATGGTCTGGCAAGCAGATCAAAGTCGTGCAGCACGGACTCGGAGAACGCGGTCCGGTCAACCCGAACAACGGCGTGGCGATCTGCGGCGACGAAACAATGTCGCAGGAACAACTCGACGCCAACCGGGCGGACTTCGGTGACCTGATCCGGAGACACCCGATCGACAGCGAGTGGTACCGCGAGCGGTCGGCTATCTGGGACCGGATCACCGTGCCAATCCTGAGTTCCGGCAACTGGGGAGGCCACGGACTGCACCTGCGCGGGAACGTCGAGGGCTTCGTACGAGCCGCATCGACGCAGAAGTGGCTCGAGATACACGGACGGCCGCACTGGACCGAGTTTTACACCGACTACGGCGTTGCGATGCAGAAGCAATTCTTTGCACACTTTCTCAAAGGTGAGGACAACGGCTGGGATCAACGGCCGCCCGTCCACCTGCGGGTTCGAACGGTCGACGGCTTCGTCGATCGCGACGAGGGCGAGTGGCCGCTCGCACGAACCGACTGGCAAAACCTCTATCTCGATGCCGAGAAGACCGAGCTCGTCGATTCGGCATCCGCCACCGAAGCTGATGTGTCCTTCGCCGCCTCGCGAGACGGGGTCACCTTCAACTTGGCGGCCTTCGAGCAGGACGTCGAGCTCACAGGACCCTTGGCCGCCAAATTGTTCGTGTCGTCCTCGACGGACGATGCCGACCTCTTCGTCGTCGTCCGAGCGTTCGACCCCAGCGGCGACGAGCTTCTCTTCCACGGAGCGAACGACCCACACACCCCGCTCGCGCAGGGTTGGTTGCGCGCATCACACCGGGCCCTCGACGAGGAGCTCAGCACGACATACCGGCCGTATCACACGCACGATCGCATGGAACCGCTGGTCCCCGGTGAGGTCTACGAGCTCGACATCGAGATCTGGCCTACCAGCATCGTCGTGCCGGCTGGCTATCACCTCGCCTTCACCGTCCGAAGCCGCGACTACGAATGGGATGGCCCACCTGCGTACCTCAAGCAGTTCGCGAACCCGCTTCGCGGCTGCGGACCGCTCCTGCACGACAACGCCACGGACAACGACGTGACGATCCATACGGGCGGCGCACACCGATCGCACCTCATCGTCCCGGTGGTGCCACCACAATAATCCGGTGGCGTTGCCACATTCAGAGTGACGTCCGCGTCGGCTCGCTAGGTGTTCGCGATATCGAAGACGGTCTTTGCGAGATCGTTCCCGCTGATGTAGTCCAAGTCCTCGGCTGACGGTTGCCAATCTGGCTGCGTGCGCCAAGCGACGGCCCGAGCGGCAACGTCCGAGCCGTAGCGAACCCGGTAGAGCAGGCTCCTCTGGGGGCCGTTCTCGAACTCGTGCAGTTCTCCGGGTGGGTGGACCACGAAGCCGCCGGGCTCCACGATCACGTCCTCTGACGGGGTCCGCATTCGCCCACCGCCCTCGAAGCAGAAGTAGGCCTCAGTGGCGAAGAGATGGCAGTGATAGGGACTGACTTGCCTGGGCTCCCAGCAGGCCACGGTGAAGTCACCCCCCTCGACGGTCGCCAGCACTTTCTCCACCCGTTCGTCCGGGTCGAATTGCTGGGACGAACGGAGATCGAAGACGTGCATCGGTGGCGCTCCAGGTGACTCGAGGTGGCGGGAGGTGGCGGGAGTAGCGTCAGAGCGACTCCCCCGCAATGTTGCTTCTAGCAACATATCTGCCTCTCGCAGGCCGGCCGGTACCGAATCGGGGAGTCCGATCGTGGACGCTGTTGAGCAGCGATCTAGCAGATGAGAAATTTCGCCTGATGTAACATCGTGCATATGTACTAGTTCGAGTACTTATGTGAGGAGCTGGACATGGCTGCAATGACGAGTGGTGCAGAGTTGTTCCTGCGAACCCTGCAGGACCGGGGCGTCCGCTACGTGTTCATGAACCCGGGGACCGACACGTACCCGGTGCAGGAGGCCTACGCGAAGTTGCGGGCGGCGGGCGAAGACCTGCCCGAGTTGCTCATGTGCCCCTTCGAGAGTCTCACCAGCAGCGCCGCCCAGGGCTACTACCTCGCTACGGGAAAGGCCCAGGCCGCGTTCGTGCACGTCGACGTGGGGACCGCAAACGCTGCTGGTTCGCTGAACGACTCCAAGGCAAATCGCACCCCAGTAGTGCTCTGTGCCGGTCGCAGCCCAGTGACGGTCGAAGATGTGCCCGGTGGACGCACCAAGTACATCAACTGGCTACAAGATGTTCCTGACCAGGCAATGTTGGTTCGCAACTACACCAAGAACGAGCAGGTCGTCTACCGCGCAGCCGCGGTACCTCGCTCGGTGCAGAGGGCCTTCCAAGTAGCCGAGTCAGATCCTGCGGGACCGGCGTACTTGACCTTCCCGCGTGAGGCGCTGCACGAGGTAACCGACCTCGACATCGATGTCGACGCTCGCCGATATCCGCCAGTACGTGCGGGCTCGCCAAATGCTGAGGACGTCGCGCAGTTGGCCGACTGGATCCTCGAAGCCAAACGACCGGTCGTAATCACCGGTTACATCGGTCGCGACGTCGAGGCCGTCGACGCCCTGGTCGCGTTGTCCGAACTCGCCGGTGTCGGGGTGGTCGAATACCGCGGACGCGTGAACTTTCCACTGACACATCCCCACCACCTCGGGTTCGAGCCCGAGGCCGCGACCGACTCCGCTGACCTCATCATCGTGCTGGAACACGACGTTCCGTATGTTCCGGTCATGGCCGATCCGAGCGCCAACACCCGGCTCGTACACGTTGGTCACGACCCGTTTTTCGAAACCATTCAGACCTGGGGTTTCCCCTCCGATCTCGGAATCCGAGCCGATGGACGACGAACGCTGGAGGCGCTACATGCCGCCATCGAGCATCGGTTGGATGCGGCGATGACATCGCGCATCGAGGAGCGTTCGGCAACGCTGACTCGAGACCACGACGAGTGGTCAACCCCAGCCTGGGCACCGGTCGCCGAGCCGGCCGGTGAGGCATTGTCACCCACGCTCATTGGCCAGATCCTGTCCGAGCTGCTGCCGGACAACATCGCCGTCTTCGAGGAGGCCGTCACCTCAGGTAACCCAATAGCCCTGCAGATGAAGGACTTGGGGCCAGGAAGGCTGTTCCGCAACGGTGGAACGTTCCTCGGCTGGGGCCTCGGCGCCGCTGCCGGCTACGGGCTCTCGAGAAATGACGACATCCCGGTGGCACTGTGCGGCGACGGGTCTTTCCTCTTTGCCGTTCCGAGCGCGGTGCTCTGGTTCCTACGAACCCATCAGATCCCGGTTCTCATAATCGTGGCCAACAACAAGGTCTACAACAGCGTTCGCCTCGCTGGCCGTGATGCCTATCCAGACGGCGCACAGGTCGAGCATGGGTATGTGGGCGTCGACTTTGGCGAACCACCGCGACACGACGAGCTGGCACGGGCGTGCGGTGTCGATGGCTTCCGCGCATCCGACGCTACGGAATTTCGTCAGGCGCTCGAGAAGGCCATGGAGATCGTCCGCAGCGGTCGGCCGGCCTTGGTCACGGTTGACACGACGATGGCAAAGAAGCCGATCTGATCCCTATTTGACGCCGGAGAGCGAGAGCTCCTCAGCAAAGTGACAGGCCACCATGCGAGTGTCACCATCCGGCGTGGGCACCAGCCGCAGTTTGGGGTCCTCTTCGCGGCACCGTTCCTGCGCGTAAGGGCAGCGTGGGTGAAAATTGCAACCTGTGGGCGGGTTGGCCGGGCTGGGGATGTCACCGGTCAGCACGATTCGATCGCGTGCCGCGGCGGCATCGGGGTCCGGGATAACGATCGCGGAGAGCAGCGCCTCGGTGTAGGGATGCATCGGCGTCATGAAGAGTGGATCCGTGTCCGACATCTCCACGATCCGACCCAGATACATCACGGCGATTCGGGTGGTGATGTGGCGCACCACGGCGAGATCGTGCGAGATGAAGAGGTAGGTCAGTCCGAACTCATCCTGGAGGTCACCCAGTAGGTTGAGCACCTGGGCCTGTACCGAGACGTCCAGAGCCGATACGGCCTCATCGCAAACGATGAATTTGGGGTTCAACGAGAGAGCGCGGGCGATACCGATGCGCTGACGCTGTCCCCCACTGAACTCGTGTGGGTACCGGTCGCGCGCTTCTGTGGACAAACCCACGATCTTCATCAATTCGTCGACACGGGCGTTCACCTCCGCCTTGCTGTCGAACAACTTGTGGAAGATGATCGGTTCGGCGATGATCTGCCCCGCGGTCATCCGCGGATGAAGAGAGCCATACGGATCCTGAAAGATGATCTGCATCTCCCGGCGCGCCGCTCGCAGCTCCTGCTTGCCAAGCTCGGTCAAGTTGCGGCCCTCGAACCACACCTCTCCGCTCGTGGCTTCGAGCAGGCGAAGCAGCAAACGTCCTGTTGTGCTCTTGCCACAGCCGGACTCGCCCACGAGACCGACGGTTTCGCCACTGTTGACACTAAAGGAGAGGCCATCGACCGCCCGCACTTGTCCGGCGACGCGTTTGAACACACCTTTGAGTATCGGGAAATGTTTCACCAAATCGTCGACTCGGATCAATTCCTCAGACGTGCCCGTCATCAGCGCACACCACCTTCTGGTAGGCCGTCAGCGATCGGCTGCAAATCGAGCCCCTGGGATTCCAGGACCTGGTCGTAATGCCAGCAGCGGACACTGTGGTTTTCCTCGATGAGCTGGAGCGGCGGCTCTTCTTGGACACATTTGTCTGTCGCGAATGCGCAGCGGGCGGTGAACTTGCAACCCTTCAGCCGGTTCGACTCGCTGAGGGTGGGGACCTGTCCGCGAATCGGGTCCAGGCGTTGTGAGTGCTTCAGCAGGTTCGGCGTCGAGTTGTGCAGACCCAGCGTGTATGGGTGACCGGGACGATTGAAGAGTGTCCGCACGGGGGCGGTCTCCACGACACGGCCCGAATACATGACCATCACCCGGTCGGCTATCTCAGCGATAACGCCGAGATCGTGCGTGATCATGATAGTGGCCGCCTTGTACTCGGCCTGTATGTCGTGCATCAGTTCAAGGATCTGCGCCTGGATCGTGACGTCGAGAGCGGTCGTCGGCTCGTCGGCGATCAACAACCGTGGGCGGGCGAGGAGCGCCATGGCGATCATCGCCCGCTGTCGCATGCCACCACTGAGCTGGTGAGCGTAGGACTTCAGCTGCTGTCGTGGGTCCGGCAGTCCAACACGGACGAGCATCTCCTCGGCGTTCGACCAGGCTTCCTTCTTGCTCATGCCCTTGTGACGTCGGAGCACCTCCGCAAGCTGGAAACCAATGGTGAAAAGGGGGTTGAGCGCTGTCAGAGGCTCCTGGAAGATCATCGAAAGCGCGTTCCCGCGCTGGTCCTCCAGATCGTCGCGACTCAACTGCACCAGGTCGGTGCCATCGAGGATGATACGTCCTCCAACGATCTTGCCGGGCGGGTCCGGTACAAGTCCGAGAATGGAGAGCGCCGTAATCGACTTTCCACAACCGGACTCGCCGACGATGCCGAGCGTTTCGTTCTCGGCCACCTCGAACGAGATGCCGTCGACGGCGCGCAGCACACCGGATCGCGTAAAGAAATGTGTCTCGAGGTTTTCAACCTTGAGCACCGGCGTGGCGTCTGTCATGTGGTCCTCGTGGCGACTGATCGATCGAGATTCAGGTGCATTCAGCGTCGGTCCTTAAGGCGCGGATCGAGAACATCACGAAGACCATCACCGAGGATGTTGAGCCCGAGGACCGAATACATGATGCACAGGCCTGGAAAGACTGTCATCCATTTGGCCTGGCGCATGTATGAGCGGCCGTCGGAGAGGATGTTTCCCCAACTTGGATCCGGTGGCGGAAAGCCCGCACCGACGAAGCTCAGGCCGGCCTCGGCGATGATCGCTAGCGCCAAGATGAACGTGGCCTGGACCACCATGGGGGCAAGGGTGTTCGGAAGCACATAGCGCCACATGACGCGTATGTCTCCGAGACCGATCGCGCGTGCAGCTTCGATGTATGGCTCTTCGCGGATACTCAGCACACGGCCGCGCACGATCCGCGCTGTGCGCGGTGTGTAGCTCACGGTCAGAGCGATAATGACGTTGCGCGAACTCGCACCAAGCGCCGACATGATTGCGATCGCCAGCAGGATCGACGGGAAAGATTGGAGCGAATCCATCACCCGCATAATCACGCTGTCAAGGCGTTTGTAGAAGCCCGCGAAGAGGCCAATAATCGTTCCGAAGATGGTCGTCATGACCACCACCATCGTCCCGACGAAGATCGACACGCGCGATCCGTACACCACGCGACTGAAGACATCTCGACCGTGGTTGTCCGTCCCGAAGAAGTGATCGAAACTCGGGCCCATCAACCTGTCGGTGGAATTGATATCCAGCGGGTCGTGCGTCGCAATGAGAGGCGCAAAAATCGCCGTGGCAAGCACGGTCACCAGCATGAAGGTACCGACCACCATGCGACCGTTCATCTCCCTGAGGCGCGTGACCAGCCCGGTCTCTTCATCCGGCAGAGCATCGTCGACAAGCGGCACGAAGCCGTCGTCGGACCCTCCGGAGGGCCGAACGGAAGTGTCAGTCATACCTGATCCTTGGATCGAGAGCACCGTAGAGAATGTCGACGATGAGGTTGACGAAGATGATCGCCATCGACGACAGCAGGAGCACGCCCTGGATCATCGGATAGTCGCGACGGGAGATCGACTTGACGGTGAGGTCGCCGACTCCGGGCAGGTTGAAGACCGTTTCCACGACGACCGACCCGGCGATGAGCGAGGTCGTAGCGATGCCGATAACCGTCAAGATCGGGTTGAACGCATTCGTGAAGATGTGCTTGATGAGCACGACGCGACTACGCAGCCCCTTTGCGCGCGCCGTCTGGACATAGTCAGAGCGGATGACCTCGAGCATGCTCGATCGGGTCATCCTCGCTATGAGCGCTGCCTGAGAATAACCGAGGGCCAACGCGGGCAAGAACAGACTTTTGAGCTGGGTGTAGATATTCGTGTCGTCGAAGCCTTGCGCGGGAAAGAAGCCGAAGGTCAGCGATACGTAGAGGACCAGCAGCATCCCTAGCCAGAAGTTCGGCATAGAAACGCCGATGAACACGAGGACCGTCGAGATCCGATCGGAAATACTTCCCTGTTTCAATACGGACAGCATCCCGATCGGCACGGCGATCACGAGCGCTATGACCAGCGAGAGCCCCGCCAGCATGGCGGTTACCGGGAACGCTTCCCCGAAGGCCTCCATGACGGGTCGGCGTTGAAAGAATGAGTCGCCCAGATCGCCGGTAACCGCGCGGCCAGCCCACTTCGTGTACTGCACCATGATCGGCTGATCTATGCCCAGCTGCCTTTCGATCTCGGCGATCTGCTCGGGTGTCGCGTCCTCGCCAACGAAGAACGAGCTCGGGTCGCCGGGAGATAGCTGTACCAGTATGAATGCGATGAAGCTCACGATGATCGCTACCGGCAGGATCGCGAATACCCGGCGCACCAAGTAAGTTGTCATGCTCCACTTTCAGTCACTCCTGCAACGCCGGGTCGATTTCGAAATCGACCCGGCGCAACAAGATGTTCGTGCCTTGACTATCTACTTATTACTACGTACCCGCGACGAGGTACGTCACTGACTTGTTACTACTCGGACAACCAGGCGTTGAACCAGTTGAACTCGTAGTCATCGGTCGGCAGACCAACAACACGGTCGCTGTGGAGCGCAACCGTAAGTTCATCACCGATCCACAAGTCGACTGAGGCGTCCATCAGCGCAGCGTAGGCGGCGGTAATTAATGTAGAGCGCTCGTCCCGATCGCTGACCCTTGCGGCGGCAGAGATGTTCTCGTAGTAGGCATCGCTCACGCCAGGCCACTTTTCACCCGTACGGTCGTAGCCCATTGCGTTGAGATACTCCGTGCTGGTGATCGGCTGACCACCGGCGTGCTTGATGTTCCAGCCCGAAGTTGGGTCCTTACGCATCGACGAGTAGGTGGCGCCATCCACGAGGACGGGCTCGACTTCGATGCCGATTTCCTCAAGGTAGGTGATCATCGGAATCGTCATCGGATACTCAGCACGGGCTTCCGAGGCCAGCAGCTTGACAGGAGTCCCGTCGTAGCCGGAATCGATTACCATCTGCTTCGCTAGCTCGATGTCCTGTGGGTAGAACTCCGCGCAGTAATCGGTCCACGCAAAGTGCTCTGCGGTGATTCGTGGCGTGCAATTCACTCGCCAAGAGCCGTCAGGCCCGAATGGCGACATCAGCTCTGTTGGGTTGATTCCTGTTCGCACAGCCAAGCGCAGGTCGAGGTTGTCGAATGGCGCCGTGGTCGTGTTGAACTTCCAGTAAGCGCGACGTCCCGGCACGGAAGGGAGAATGCTGATCCCGTCCTCGCCGCGAACAGCTTCGGCCTGGTCCGCTGGGATTGGCGCTGCGACATCGATTTCGCCAGCTACGACAGCAGATACTCGGGCCACTGGGTCCGAGATAACGTGAAATTCGATCCGGTCGAAGTAGGCGTTTCGTGCGCTCACCATGTACCCGTCCGCTGGCGCCACGCCCGGAGGACCGCCCCAGTAATCGGCGAAACGGTCGAAGATCCACAAGCGCTCAGGCTGATGCTCAACGTATGTGTAAGGACCGGTACCGACCAGTACCGCAGGGTCGAACGCGAGATCCGGTTCGAACGGCTGCGGCAAAGCGTCGATCACAGACTTTGGCATGACCACGAATGCGCCACTGGCAGCTGCGAGTGACTCGACGACACCGCCATGAACCTCGTTGGTCGCGATGTCGATGGACATTTCACCGGACTTCGTGATCGAGTCGACCATGAAGAACTCGTTCATCCTCGCGCCGACCGCTTGGTAACGACCCCACGATGCGATGACGTCGTCGGCGTCCATGATTTCGCCGTTGTGGAAGCTGACCCCCTCGCGCAGAGTAATTGTCCATGTGAGCCCGTCGGCACTGATCTCGTGCCCTTCGGCGAGGTACGGAACCGGATAGGTGTCGGCCCCGAAGCCGTACAGACGCTCGAAGATCGCGTCCCGAGGCAAGGTTGGGTTGCCATCAGACGTCATGACGTCGAGGCTTACGGGATCTGCCTGGTAGGCATAGCGAAGCGTTCCACCGGAGATTGGGCCGGTTTCCGGCGCCGCGACCGTGTCGGGTGTGACGCCCTGGGCGAGTGTTGTTGCGGTTGGCTCGTCGGGTGTGTCACCAGACGAGTCGACAGTGTCGCTCGGAGCGTCCGTATCGCCAGTTGCAGCAGGCTCAGCGTCACTGCCACAGGCAGCTGCCACCAGAGCGAATGTAGCCAAGAAGGCCACCAACATTCTGGTTGCAGCGAGCTTTCGCTTCCTTGTCGAATTGTCTATTGACTTGGATATACGCACGATCTATTCCCCCAGCTTGGTTTGCTTGCTATTACCTTTTTTTCTTCTGTCCTTGAAATTGCGATTACAGAACTACCTATCTGTGCCTGTGGCACGCGCCACAGCACTCTGTGACAAACACTACACATGGCTTGGTCAAATATTATATATTTCTGAACAGATCGCCGACGGAGCGTTGCGAGGCCACGCGCAAATTCGTTGAAATTGCGGGCAGAATTCAGTCGTTGGCTCGGCAAGGCTGTGTGTTAATAATGTTTGGCACTATCGCTTCCCGAGTGCGAAGGGCGCGGCCCCTAACCAACCAAATCCTCGATCACTAACCGCAATACTCAAGGAGCACTCATTAAGCCGAGGCTGTTCATCCCCCAGCCCATCCCCCAAGTCGCCGTCGATCGCCTCGAGGACATGGTCGAGCTCACCATCTATCCCCACACCGACCGCCGCATGCCCTACGACGAGCAGACCATCGAGGCAGCAAAGAACCTCAAGTACATCGCAGCGATGCACGGGACTGCAACGTTCGTCGACAAGGCGGCTGCAACCAAACGCGGGATTCCTGTCAGTCTGATCCCCAAGCGAATGGCGAAGACGACGGCCGAGTTTACCTTCGCACTGATGGTCTCGACGGCATGGCGGATACCCGAAGCCGACACGTTCATGCGCTCAGGAAATTGGAAGCAGAATCAGTCGATGGCGTTTCAGGGCACGCGCCTATTCGACAAGACCCTCGGGATCGTGGGCATGGGCAACATCGGAACCGACCTGGCAATAAAATCGCGGGCGCTCGGCATGGACATCATCTACAACAAGCGTTCGAAGCTGTCGCGCCTCGAGGAGGCGAGCCTTGGCATTGAGTTCCGTCCACTCGAAGATCTCTTCAGCGAGGCGGACATCATCTGTGTGACCCCCGCGCTGACGAGGGGCACGGTTGGTCTGATCAGCCGCGAGCTCATCGACAGCATGAAGCCCACGGCGATCCTCATCAACACGTCGCGAGGTTTGGTCGTCGACGAGGCCGCCCTCGAAGATGCCCTCGTCTAGGGGCGCATCCGCGGCGCCGGACTAGACGTCTACCACCGGGAGATCCCCGAGGTCGACGATCCCGGCCCGTCCGAGCGTTTCAAGTCGCTCCCCAACGTCGTGCTCACCCCTCACATTGGAACCGCAGCCCGCGAGACGCGCGTGGAAATGGCGATGCGCAACGTCGATAACATCGAGCGGTTCATCAACGGTCAACGCCCACGCAACATGGCGAACCCCGAGGTCTACGGCGAGGAAGCGATCGAGTCCGAGGTCATCGGCTGATCTAACCAGCGCACCTACCTGACCCTTCGTCCCCTGACCCTTCTTGGGATCAGGGGATGATCGGCAGGATGAGCGTCGATGGGTGCCCGGGTCCGGTGTGGACCGTGCCAAGCGTGTCGAAGATTGCCGGCGGACGATCGTCTGGGTCGTTGTGCGTCATGCCACCCGTGCCCCGAGTCGAGTAGTGGAACTTCTTCCCGAACTCGGACAAGGGCCCGGTGTACTCGTAGTCACAGCCGCGCACGTTGAGACCGAGCCGATACCCAGGGGGGACGACGATGCATGTCGATACCAATTCGACTTCGCATCGGTAGATCTCGCCCGGCACGAGCGGCTCCACCCGGTCGTGTGGGTGGTACGGCCGATACGGCAGCGACTTCTCCGGGTCGGGCGCGCGATGTGATGCTCGCAGCCAACCATTCGCGATCGGTGTGTTCGAATCCTGCGCGCCCATGAACGTCACTTCTGCTCCGTCGGGATCGAACAATCGCAGCACCACAAAGAGATCCGCATCCGTGGTCTCCGAGCTGAGATAGAGCGTGGTGGCCAGCGGTCCAGTGATCTCCACCGGTTCGTCAGAGACGGGAAGCCAGAACGTGACGCCATGACCCATGGTTTCGTACGCGACCGTTTCCTCAGCCTTGGACGCGTCGGCCTGAAGTGACTCTGCTGCGGCATCGAGGGCAAAGGTGGTCCACTGCGTTCGGGCTAACGGCCATTCGTTCTCGTGACGCATCTCAAACTTCTCACCGGGAGACCGGATATGGAGACGGACCCGCGGTCCTTGCTCCCAGCCGTTATCGAGATCCTTCAAATAGTGATCGAAGAACTCCTTTTGCAGCGCCAGACCGTATCCGCTCGAGAACAGCGACCAGTGCGTGTCACCGTGCACCTCGAGCCACTTGTGTTCTGAAGACGCCTCGATGAACCCGTTGAAGTTTCCTCGTGGATGGATTCCCTGCCCACCCCAGTTCGCGCACGACAAGACCGGGCATTCGACGAACGAAAGATCCGAGGAGCGATCCTTGTGGAACTGGTCGTAGAGCCGATGTGCCTTCTGCTCGTCGAAGACGTTGTGTCGGTTCGTGGCAAGCTCGTCATCGCTGAGCGTCACCGGCCCCGCTACGGATTGGCCGGTGTTCGGATGTCGCGTGTCATTGTTTGTTGCTCAGGTTTGAGCTTTCATGTTTGAACCAAGGAGAACACACTGGGAAGACCATCAAAGAAGACGCCAACCGAGCGAACCCAGATCGTGCTCAGTGTCCTCAAAGGCGACCATAGCCTCGCTGAAACCGCCCGGCGCCATGGCGTATCTGAGCAAGCCATCGGGAACTGGAAACGACAATTCCTCGCCGGCGGGGCCGAAGCCATGTCGTCGGGCGGCACGAAAGCCTCGTCCCGCGAAGACCAACTCGAATACGAGAACGAGGAACTGAAAGCAGCTCTTGGTGAAGCACATGTTGAGCTTCGGGTCTGGCACCGCAAAATCGCTGCGATCAACCGCCACGACAATAGTGGAGCGGGAGTATCGGACTCCGCTGTTGGCCGGGTAATGACCCGCAACGGCCTCGCCCAGGCAGTGAATTATCAGGCTGAACGCCGCCTGCTCGCACCAACGAGGCGAGCGTGTTTTGTTGATCCGCCGACGCGGCGGAACCGGGTTTGGAAATCCGATTTCAGTGAGTTCGAGACTGAGGGCGCCGGGAAGTGGATCCTGGGTGGCCTGGTCGATTATTGGGCGAAACCGAATCTGGCGTGCACTGTCACCACGACGCAAAACGCGAATGATCTGATTGGCGTGTTCGAGACTGCGATCACCGCAGCCGAGGAGCTACTGGGCTACCCGTTGATCCTGGATTGTGTCAATGCTGATGACATTATCGAACCGATCATGATCGTGACTGATAATGGCGGGGCGATGCGCTCGATAGGGGTTGCACGCTGGTTCGCTGATCGGCCGCATTTCGTTCACGTCCGCACGAAGGTCCGGTCGCCTGGCACCAATGGTGTGATTGAGAGGTTCTTTCAGCCAATCAAGTACGAGCATTTGTATCGGCAGATAGTTGGTGACGGCGCTGATCTCGGAGTCGAGGTCGACGCGTTCCGCAGTCTCTACAATCGTGTCCGGCCGCACGAGTCGATCGGCATGGACCGGCCCGCGGATCGATACTTAGAAGAGCCTGTGTCCACAGAAATTATGGCGACTATCTGAGCAACCTTCTTGACACGGGACATCCATGGCGGTGAGTTCAACTTTGAGCATTCGTCCGTACCGGACGAGTTGAGTGAGTATTCAAAGCCCCACGCCAGCGGTGCCGCATCTACAGACAACAACGTCGATCATCGAAGGCGGCGTCTGGCATCTGTGCTCAAAGCTATTTGCTGAGGATGGTAGGCGGAATCGGGGTCACGGGTTGCAGTTGAAGACCGTGTCGACACCAACATCAACAACACACGTATCGCCAACCGTATGCGGGCCGCCATTGACCACATCGGCCACCCCATCATCAGCCGTGATCACATCATCACCACCAAAACCGATCACCAGATCGGCACCCAAACCCCCATCCAACGTGTCATTCCCGCCCTGAAGCAAATCACCATCACCAAAAAGGCTGTCCTCGCCCACACCACCAGTGATCGTGTCGTTCCCCGGGCCACCATTCATCGTGTTCACACCCGAAGGGTCCGTCAACACATCATCGTCCTCATTACCCCACAGGAAATCGTCACCCGCACCGCCATCAATCATGTCAACACCCGGCTGACCGAACACAAAATCATCGCCAGCATCACCAAACAGGATGTCATCGCCCGTCAGCCCGAAGATCGTGTCCCCATCACCATCACCATGAATTGTGTCCGCGCCCGGACCCCCATTCAAAACATCCGCACCCTCACCGCCGTTCAACACATCGACACCATCAAGACCAATCACAAAATCATCACCAGCACCAGCATTAACCGTGTCATCACCGCCCTGCCCAAAGATCCGATCAGCACCGTCACCACCAAACAACACATCAGCACCCTCACCGCCATTGATCGTGTCCGCACCATCACCACCATCGAGCAAATCAGCACCACCGAACCCAATCAACACATCCACCCCGAGACCACCGAAGATCGTGTCATCCCCATCCAAACCAAACACGGTGTCATCACCGTCCCCAGCATCGATCCAATCAGCACCCGGACCACCATTAATCGTGTCCCCACCACCCAAACCACAAACCGTGTCATCCCCGCCCAAAGCAACAATCACATCCGCACCAGACGTCCCCAAAATCACATCCGCACCACTCGTTGCGACCGCACCCGGACCCCACACAATCGTGACCGGAAGGCCGTTACACAGCGCCCCGCCGGCGGCCTTCTCCACAAAAATGTCATACAGCTGCGTGTCATCGACCCCAGATCCGAGAACCCGGATGTAATGGGGCCCCGTGGTGGTGATCGGAAACCCGGTCGTGGCCTCAGCCAAACCTGCGCCGGTCGCGTCGACCGTGGTCAGCACGCCTGTGCTGTCGCGAATCTCGAACGAGAGGTCCTGCAAGGCTTGTGAATTGATCAGCGACGGTACGGCGCTGCCGCATAGATCGCTAAAAGGGTCAGGGCCCTCCAGGTAGGCGGTTCCGGTCGGCGAAACCATCACGTCCAATACATCACCGCTATTGGCAGAGAAGCCAAACCAATCCTCGTCGGAGGTGCTGTCAAGGCTCAAGATCGTCTCTGTTTGGCCTCCGTCGGGCGTGATTAATGTCGCCGCCCCCATACTGTCGTTCGGACTGCCGATCGCCTCGAATCGATCCCCGTATCCGCGCTGCACTCCACGCAAGTCATCGTGCTGCAGCCCGGTGAAGTTGGTGTTGACCAGCGGCTCCATCAACTTCGTATTGTCAGCCGGGCACACATGCCTCAACCCGGCGCCATGCCCGTGTTCGTGGGAGAATACGTTGTGGAAGTGAGGCGACAGCGGGCTGACCGCATAAAAGCTGTCGGTGACATCAATCTTCATGTCGCCGTTGCTGGGGAAGAAGTTGTAGGCCAAAATGCCGAAGTTGCCGTCGATCGTGCAGCCGCCGATTCGTATGTCGCCACGCACGCCCGCTACCCCTGGGCTTGACGGCCAGGCTGCACCATCGTCGATCGGCGTGCCGTTCGCATCGAGCGCCACCGCAGGGGTGTATACGTTCGCCGCGTTGTCGGTCCAGTCGTCCCACACTCTCTGGATCTCGGCCTGCCATGCACCAGCGGTGAAGATCCCGTCGAGCGTCGCTATGAGGTTGCTGTCGCAGGTCGTGTCGAAGGCACCCTGGGACGGCATCGGGGTGCCATCGGGAAGGATGCTCCAGGTGAGCTCGATGGCGTCGCCCTGGCTGGGGCCACCGTTGTTCAGAGCAGTCGACGCTGGGGCCCAATGGTTGGAAAACTGCTGCGCCTGTGGCACCAGTTCTCGCGCGGCGAAAAGCTCGGCAAGGATCTGCCCAGCGTAGTCAGGGTCAGTATCGGGCGCGAACACCACGCCACCCGGCATGTCGCCGATGCCGATCGCAGCTTCGGCTACACCCTCGCCCGCGCCGCCGGCGACCGCCGGTATGAGAAGTGCGGCAACCATCATGACCACAGCCACGATGGCGGCGGGTCCTCGCGGTCTGCCGAATGACCGTCGGGACGATGTTGACGCCTGCCCGGCTTCCCAGCGTCGCGTGGGTCCCTGTTGACCAATGTGTGTGTGTGCCATCGTGAGCCCCGCGTCGAAGGCCTGGGTCCTCACCAAGCCACTCAACCCATGATAACTTTTTGTCATATTTTAGGCCAAATCGACCACGGAGGGTGAAGGAAGTCAAAGATCGGGCTCAACGCTGTGTTACCTGACGAGGACCCATCTTCAGACACGGCGAAACGAGGCACGACCAGCTCCAGTACCCGGAGCAACATGTACCCGGAGTCCAAGTTTCCAACCGGGCCCACTATGACCCGTTGAGTCCTGAGGTCGCTCGCGTCCTCCAAACGATGCCGAACTCTTCGTACGACCCGCAAATTCACAAGGTCCCAGCGCACACCGACTTTCTGATGCCTCTCTAGGTCGCCGACGTTGTCGAAGTGTTTGATGAGTTGGGACACGAAGGAACCAACGAGCTCTCCAAAGTGCTTCTTCTCGGGGGCACAACTGCGACAGAAGCCCTTCGGCAAGTCGGTGCGTTTTGGTTGCTACCGCCCCCGCATGGGAGTCGTTGCGATCCGTGTCTTCCCGAGACATCTCATCGAAGTCGGGAGGTAAGGCGGAGGGTTTCGCACATTGCTTCGCGACGACGCACGGATTTGGCGAGGGCCTGACCAGACGCATCGAGTAGCGATACAAGTGGCGGCAATCCTCAGCGAGCTCGCGAGCGCAAACCGGATTAGTCGCTCTCTGCCGGCCGTGCCCAACCCCTGAATCCAAAATTCCTGTGTTGGACTACATCCTGTGTAGCCGGGCGCAGGAATTTTGGAGGGGGAGAGACACTTGAGCCCGAGAGGAGAATCGAACTCCTGACGTATTCATTACGAATGATCTGGCACTCAACGCTGTGCTATCGCCCGGAAACCCACCGGTTTCAACAGTGTTCGATGTGCGCTGTGCTCAAAGTTATCTGCTGTAGCTCACCGCGGTCTCGGCGAGCTTCGGATCGAGCTATGGGGCGCTGGCAATGGTTTTCACAACCGTTACCGGTTGGGGTCTCGTCGGTTCCAGCAACCGGCGTCTTGTTCGACCTCGGGGATACCGGGGTGTCGTGATGATCTCCGCTGAGTCAGGCCGGCCGGATGCGGACACGGTCTTTCCGCTCGTGTTCGCCCGGACCGAGTCGATCCTCGAATCGTTGGAGTTCATCGAGGCTGGCTGAGCCAGCCCGACTTTGCGTGTACGAGCGATCCCGCGAGCCGAGTGAGCGAGGATCGTCGATGTCCGGACCCGATCGTCGAATGGGCCCAGGCGCGGTCCTAGAGGTAGGCCAATAACTTCTGTGGATTTGCTCCGTAGATGACGTCGAGCTGAGCAGGGGTGACGCCGGCCGCCTCGAAGTATGGCGGCAGGTTGGTAAAGAGGTGGGCGTAGCCGTAGCCGCCAAAGCGCTTGAGCATCATCTTGAGGTAGACGTCCTGGCTGATAAGCAACTGCGACAGGTATCCAAGGTCCAGCAGCTTCGCCACTGCTCCAATTGCCGGAACTTCCCCTGGCGAAGCCCGGTCCGGCGGATAGAAGTGGTCGTTACCGAACATGTCGAACTCGAGATAGGCCCCGCGCTCGAGCAGGCCAACCTGGTATTCGAGGTCGAACCACGCCGGGTTCATGTGACAGATGACGGTGCGGTGCACATCACCGCCTTCCTCCTCGATGAGGTCGATCACCCGTTGCCCTTCGCGCTTCCACCCGTCCATGTGGATCATCAGTGGTGCCCCAGTCCGAGCCTGCGCCCGCGCGGCCGCCCGCAACGACCGTTCCTCGCCGGCCGTGATCGGCGACGAGGTCCCGATTTCGCCGATGAGACCGGCCCGAATGTCGGTGCCGCCGATCCCTTCTGTCAGGTCGCGCACAATCTCGTTGCTGATGTCGTCAACGCTGCGCCGCGCGAAGGCCTCGTCCAGAGCGACTTGACAGTAGTAGCCGGAACCCATGACGAGGTTCAGCCCAGTCCTTCGGGCAATCTCTGCCATACCCTCGGGATCGCGGCCCGTGGAAGCGTTGGTCGGGTCGACCATGGTCCGTCCGCCCACGGCGGTGAACTCGGCGACTTCCTCGACGGCGAGCGCAATGTCGCGTTGGCGCAGGTTCTCGATCACTACGCACGGGTTGAAGCGCAGAGCGCCGACGGTGCCGGGCTCAACCGGACGGTCTGCCATAGCCTGCTCGCGGGCATTGAGGGGAGCCGATAGGCAGACTGAAAAGTCGAACAAGACGTGCTCGTGCATCAGCGTCAGACCAAGATTGTGGTCCGTTACGGGGCCGAGGACCGTCTGGGCTTTCATAGAGCGATCGTACGCGGCTGACGTCGCGATGGGCACTCGACTGCAATTCCTTCGTCCAACAGAACCCGCAGCACCCCGATGTAGAGGAATGAGCCGCGCCATTCGCCACGCCTCTGCGTGTATCGCAGTCGTCCTATAGCTCCTAGTCGGATGGACTTTCAGTCTGGCGCCAGTCCGGGAGGCCGGGTTAGAGGCCAACGGCCTCTCATCGTCTGCGGTCAACCGTTTGGGACTACCTGGACGCCGATAATTATCCGCTGCACGAGCGCTTCGCCAACCCGCCACGCGGCAGCAGCCACCCACAATCGTTGACTTCTCAACGGTGGAGCCCGAGAGGAGAATCGAACTCCTGACGTATTCATTACGAATAAAACAGCACTCAACGCTGTGCCAACTCGCTAGGACTCAATGATTTCAGGAGGGTCGAACGACCGCTGTGCTCAAAGTTATTTGCTGTGATCGATCGGAGACTTCGGCCCTCGGTCGCCATTTTCCGCACCGGCGAAAAAGTAGCGGTCGAGATATGCGAATGGTTCGAGTTGGGACTTACGCATCTCGGACCACATCTCCTTGCCCTCAGTCGCAAAGCCAGTATCGAACAAGTGATAGCTCGTGCAAGCGTCGAGGTTGGGATTCTCCTCGGTTCCACTGGAGAAGATGTAAACGTCGGATTCTTGCGAGAAGCGGGCGAGGGCTTCAGCACGCACGTCGCTACATGAACCTAGAGAAATCCGTCAGGCCAAATGTCCACCGCGTACACCACAAACGCGTCGGGCCGAGCGTCGAGCTCGTCAGTCGCAACGAAAGCGTGAAACGCCCCCACCGAGAGACCTTCGACGGTCAACCGTCGGCCTCCTCCATGCTCGGGCAGTGAGTCCCAAACGCCGTCTACCCCAAGCAACTCGACCGCTGCGGCCATGTCCAACTTCCAGAACCGCTCAATCGCCCGACCATCAAACTGTGCGGCGATATCTCCATCAACACCGGAGGCGAGCCGGACAGGACGACTCATCTTCCGTTTGCCCGAAGGCGACGTTCCTCCAGGTCATCAAGCGAAATCCGGTTGATGATTTCAGGCGAGATTTCATCATCGGGGACAATGCGGAGCCGATCCGACTGTTCGCCGTCCTCGCGTTCCGGCAGCGCAGCACCCGGCTTGGCGCTAGCGGACGCTCTCGCAGGAGTAACCATGCTTCAACTGTAGCGGTCCACTCCGACAAGAACCTGGCCAACCAGCCCCTTGACCGCACGAGCCACGCGAAGAACGACGTTCAACAGGTTGTTCAAATGAATTGCTGCACGAGCGCTTCGCCAACCCGCCACGCGGTAGCAGCCATCCACAATCGTTGACTTCTCAGTACTTGAGCCCGAGAGGAGAATCGAACTCCTGACCTATTCATTACGAATGAATTGCTCTACCAACTGAGCTACCCGGGCGTGGTCCAAAACGGTAGCAGCCGTTCGCGCCGAAGCCGACCAACGACGCGCTTACTGTGGCGTGCAATTCGACCGATGATGGAGAGATGTCGGACGTAGCACTCGATCTGGTTCGCGAACCTGAACCTGGCCATCACGAATGGCTGCTACGTCTACGCGCCACGGTGGCTACCGATATTGCCGATGGACGCCGCATCGACATGATTCTGAGCGACCTCACAACGGCGATGACGGAAAGGGTCGATCGCAGCATTGTCGCCATTTTGACCCTAGACGAAAATGACACGCCGCACATTCGGGCCTCGACAGCTCCCCCGCCGATCAACCGCTTGATGCATGGCATTCGCCGACGCTCGTGGTTCGGCTCATGGAGCGCCGC
Source organism: Verrucomicrobiales bacterium (assembly GCA_047638715.1). Classification (GTDB taxonomy): domain Bacteria; phylum Actinomycetota; class Acidimicrobiia; order Acidimicrobiales; family SHLQ01; genus SHLQ01. The sequence continues at coordinate 9,129 of JBLIMK010000033.1, read as the reverse complement.
CATCACGCGGCAGAGCGACGTTGTGGTACCCGAGGTCGGAGCGAGCAGCCTGTACCGCGAACATCGAGCACTCTTCGTCCAACACGAACTCCTCGCCGCTCGCGCTGCTCCCCTTCGAGGCAAACATCATCTCATCGCCGGCGCGATCGTGCTCTACCTGGCTGATCAGCGCATCCTCGACACCCACGAGCTCGACGTGTTCGAAGAAGTTGCCGAGCTCGTCGCACTCGCGATCCGGCGAGACCAGACCACCCGCGAATACCTCGACCGCATTCGACACGATCCACTCACCGGCCTCGAAAACAGAGACGGCTTGGAAGACCACCTCCGGACAGCGCTCAACGGTACCGCTCCACAAGGACCCGCTGTCGGGTTGCTCTTCGTCGACATCGACGACCTCACGCTGGTCAACGACTCCCTTGGGCACACGGTCGGCGACACGGTCATCGCTACTACAGCGTCGCGCATTCGTGACCAGCTCATGCGCTCCGACACCGTCGTGCGGTTCGGCGGCGACGAGTTCATCGTTGTCCTCGATCGTATCCACAGCGTGTCCGACGCACGGTCTGTGGCGGAACGAATCCGTCGAGCGATCGGACAACCCATCGAAGTCGCAGGCACCAGCCTCACCACCACCGTTTCGATCGGCATCACCCTCGGGCGCACCGGCACGCCACCACTACAGCTGATCGACGAAGGCCACGCCGCCGTCGTTCGGGCCAAACATGAAGGCCGAGGGGGAACTGCAGAACACGACCGAGTCCTCGACACTGGTGCCGGGGATCGCCTCAACCGCGAACAACAACTCCGCGGGGCACTCGACGCCGGCGAGTTCTGCATCTTCTGGCAGCCAAAAGTCGACCTCACGTCCGGCACCATCGTCGGCGCCGAAGCCCTCGTTCGCTGGAATCACGAGGAGCACGGCGTCGTCGGCCCAGATCAATTCATCCCCACAGCCGAACGTGCAGGCATGATCGACGAGCTCAGCGACTGGGTTCTCGGTCAGGCGATTCGCGAAGCTGTCGGCTTCACCGCGGTCGAGCCACAGTTCAGTGTGGCGATCAACCTCTCGGCCACCCAACTCGCCCGACCCGACATGCATGAGGTCATCGCCGCCGCCTTGGCCGACCACGACCTCCCGCCGCAAAGTCTCATCATCGAGCTCACCGAATCGGTGTTGGCAGAGCAATCCGTCGTCGAACGCCTCCACATGCTTCGAGGCACCGGAGTTCGTCTGGCTATCGACGACTTCGGCACCGGCTATTCGTCGTTGGCCTACGTGCAGCAGCTACCCGTCGGGATCGTCAAGGTCGACCGAGCATTCATCGACGGACTCAAAAGCGATGGTTCGGGCGCGCCGGTACTAAAAGCCGCCGTCGCCATGGCGCACGCGCTTGGAATGACCACGACCGCGGAGGGCGTAGAAACTGCTGAACATCTGGCAGGACTGCGAGCGCTCGATGTCGAGTGGGGCCAGGGTTATCTCTTTGCCGAACCCGGCCCACAAACAACACTCCTGGCTCAGCTCGCCGAAGGCGACACCTGGTAACTACGTGGCGACGAAGAGTTCGCGCCAGCGACTCTCGAGCGCGTGCAACGCAGCGGCGATTGACGAGTCGAGCGACGGGCGATCGACGCTGTAGTCGTCCTTCACGAAGTCGTCCGCTGCCCAGATCAGTACGACCTTGGTCGACACTGTCGATGCCTCATGGTCCGCTTCGCAGGTGACCGAGCCTGACGGTGCGACGCCATCGTGCCCATGTTCGCTGACGGTCTGCATCGCTTGAGCGAGATCTGCGACATCGCGACCCCACCCAAGACTGAATCGCACATGACGGCCGAGTTGATCGCTGACCAAATCGAGAGGCGCAAGCTCCAGACGGACTCGGCGAGAATCGTCGTTGTGGTCGAAGAAGACCAGATGATCGCTCTCTTCTGAACTCAAATCGGATGCCACGAATCCGCTGTCGGCGATCGCGGTAATACATGCGCTCAACAAGAGTTCGTCGACCCGCATGACCCATTCGATCCGCCGCTGATGCGCTTTCGAGGTGCGGACCATCTCCGCGAAACGGGCCGTGAGTGACTCGACAGCCGATGTGGATGCCACCGACGACGCGTCGGCAGCGGCCTCGGTCTCGGCCACGGCCACGGCCACGGCGCCATCCACTGCCTGCCACGAGCCTTCGCCCGATCCGTCGACGAATGCGTCTGGCGTGGTTCCGCGCTGATCACCAATCTCGTTCTCTTCGCTGCTCACACTTGCAAGAAGCGCCGTCTCCGACTCGGTGCCGTTATCCGTGTCGAAGCGAACGTTGAGCGAATGCGATCGGCGGGTGGCCGAAGCAAGCGCTTCGATTCGAGCGCCCACGCTCTGCAAGGAAACCGGGGCGGCGAGCGCGGCATCATCGGCTGGCGGGGCCGAAGTGGTCGCTTGGGCCGAAAGCCCACCATCGACGCGAGCTACTGCGCCGAACAGCCCGGTGATCGCCTTGTCCGCAAAATGAGACTGGTCAAACTGGTCGAGTGTCGCCATCTGGTGCATCGGCACATGTTCGACCTCAGGAGCATCTTCGACGTCGATCTCCGCAGGCTTTACGGCCCGCGATTGTGCCGTGACTCCCCATTGAAAGCTCGGGTGAAGAGACCGAGGATCGAATTCCTCGGCCGCAAACTCTTCCGCCTCGTCAGAGTCTTCAACCTCCGCAGCTTCGCCCTGTAGCAAGGCGGCGAGGCCGTCATGTGATTCGAAGTAGATCCAGTCGGTCGCTCCGTCCCACCAGACGAGGGCGCTCGGTAAACGATCGCCCGACACGATGCTCTTGGCGATTGCGCGCATTGAGAGCGGACCTGTCGAGTTGCCGTCGTCGTCGACCACAAACGACACGTCCTCGTCAAGATCCGGAAGCTCGCTCAGCACAGTGGTCGACTCTCTCGTTGGAGGCACAGATATCGCGGCGCGAAAACGGAGCGCGTGCCTGATGATGTTTATCAAACATCCATACCCTTGCAGTGTGATTCCCCTGATCTGCATTGATGTCGACGGCACCCTCGTGAGCGCATCGGGAGTGGTGACAGACGCTGTCTGGGCGGCGGTCGACCGAGCTCTTGAACGGGGTCAGCATCTCGCGCTATCCACCGCCCGCGGCGCGTTCGCTGCCTCTTGGGAGATGGCCCAGCGGCTCGACCCCAACGGGTGGCACGTCTTTCATGCAGGGGGAGCGACCGTACACACAGGAACGGGCAGCGTCCGCGGCCACTCGCTCGACTCCGACCAACTCGCGACGGCGCTCGACGTTGCCTCGAACAATGGTTGGACGCTCGAGCTCTATTCAGCGAGCGACTACGCCGTCGACTCTGACGGGCCCTTGGCCGTCGACCATGCCCGCCTCATCGGCGTAGCGTTCGAACAGCGATCCCTCCACGATTTCATCGCAGCGAATGAGGTCATCGTGCGGGCCCAGTTCGTGGTTCCAGAGTCCGACATCGGTGCGGTAACCAGCGCCATGGGCCCGAGCGGACTGTCGGTCACGTCCGCAACTTCACCAATCATGCCTGGGGCGGCCTTCGTGTCCGCCACTCAAGAACGAATCACGAAGGCAACTGGCATCGCGCAGATCTGCGACGACCTCGGGATCTCGATACGACACGTCATGATGATCGGCGATGGCCTGAACGATCTGGCCGCTATCGAGGCGGTCGGTCATCCCGTCGCAATGGGAAACGCGGCGCCTGAAGTACACCGACTCGCTCGCTACGCGGTCGCCGACGTCGACCATGATGGCGTGGCCGAAGCACTCGATCTGTCCGCCACCCTCGATCCCGATAGCTGACCTTCTGTCGGGGTCTAGTTGACGACGAAGCAGACCTCGTCACGGTTGTTCGTACGACGCACAAGCTAGCCGTCGTTCAGGGTGCCGCCCGGGGAGTCGTGGATGAGTTGTCCGGCCGGTGGCGTGGTCACCCAGCCACCGCCGTTGCGAATGACCTCCGTGCCCGCCGTGTTCTGCCAGCTGATCCGGACACCGCCAGCGCCGAGTGCCGCGACAGTGCACACCGTCGGAGGAGGTGGAGGCCCGCCGGTGCTGCAGGTCTCGTCCACGCCACGCCGTCGGATCAGCCAACCGTCGTCGATCAAACCGCCCTGCTGGGTGAAGATCAAGGTTCCTGCAGCCGGTGTCGCAACCCAGCCGCCGCTGTTGCGCAGAACTTCGGTTCCGCCCTTGTTGGTCCAGCCGATGCGAACGCCACCTGCGACTTCCGTGGCGGTACAGGTCTTGCCGACCGGCCCACCGGAATACGCCGCAGTCCATGTCGCATCGTTGTTTGGAGTCGACCGAATTTCGTTGCGGCCGAGCCCGTCAGACCAGCTGTCAAATGTGTAGTTGACGCCATTCAGCGCCTGTTGTGGCGGAGCACCGATTTCCCGGTCGACCCCCACCACGCTGTCGAACATGAGCGGCGCCGGCTGAGTCCCGCCGTCGAGCTGCACTTGCAGCCCGCCCGGATTCGAAGCGAGCGTAAGGGTGACGATCTTTGGATCGACTCGCTGCGTGATCGTCGTCGATGTGCCCTCGGAATCGGTCGCGGTGAGGTAGAGGGTCACCCACACATTCGTCGAACTCTCGATCGCCGGAGGAACGGTGAACGAACCGTCAGCGCCGATGAAGTTGTTGATCAGCGCATGGTCGTGGTCGTCGTGATTCAAGCGAATCGCCCACGACAGATCCGTGCCCGGAATCGCGCCGTCCTCGGCATCGGTCGCTGAACCAGAGAACGTGAGACGAGGACCAGTCTCTCCTTTCATGACTCCGCCATCGCGCAGCCATTGATAGGTCACGTCGCCTAGGGCAGACGCACCGGCGAAGAACGAGGCGGTGCCGCCGACGGCTATAGACACATCGTTCGGTTGAGAAGTGATCGTGATGTCGGTCTGCTGGCCGACGTAGGTGATCTTGCCAACACGTAGAGCTTCCCGTCGGTACCCATCTCGACGGCGCCGCCATAGTGAAAGACAACGTCGGCGTCGGGAAAGTCGTCGAACAACAACACCTCGTTCGACGCCGTATCGCCATTCACGCTGAAGCGAACCAGCCGGTTTCGGCCGACACCGTCATCCACGCCATTCGTGTCGAACGTGTACACGACGTAGATAAAACCGTTGACTGCGAAGTTGTTGTCGAACGCCATGCTCAGAAGGCCTCGATCGCTGACGTCATCGACCTTGTTCTTGATGTCGGATAACGGCGTCCGTAGACGCTGGTCATCCTTGATCACCAGCGCAACTCCGGAGTCGGTCAACACGAAGAGTCGGCCGTCCGGCGCCATCCCGAGACTCACCGGCGAAAAAATTTCATCGGCGAACTCTGGCGGCGAATTCGCGGCCTCGGCTCCCATCATCTGAAACGACAGAGCGGCGAAGATCAGCACCAGCCCGGTGACGATCAGCAATGACCGACGAACATCGCGACCAAATCGCTACACGACTGCGGTGCCCACAAGCCTCATGTGAGATCACCCTCCCGCGCCAAGTCGCAAAGTTATCGGAAGACATGTGAGATCGCCTAAGCCGAGGGCCCTCGCCACTGAACTTTCCACGGGTATGGCTCCCTCGTGGGCACCGGGCCGCCAACTACTATCGGGGGAATGCCAGCCGAGCAACCGGTGCTACCGTCCGAGCCCACATCGCAGAACGCCATGCCATCTTGGGTACCCCGGGCGATCGGATTGTTCTGGCTCGGGCTCGCGGCTATCTGGGTCGTACAACAGTTGTTCGAGAGTCTCAGCGGCTTCCTCGTCACCATCTTGATCTCGTTCTTCTTCTCTTTCGCGCTCGAACCAGCTGTGAACTGGCTCGAGCGGATCGGCATGCGACGAGGCCTCGGCACCCTGGTCATGTTTTCGATTGCGCTCGTTGCCCTCGTTGCCTTTGGTTGGCTCGTCGGGCGAGTCCTCGCCGAGCAGACAACAGAATTCGTGGACGATGCGCCGGCGCTGATTACCGATCTCGAGACGTGGTTGCGAGATAACGTCGACGACTCGATCGATCTCGATCAAGTACGCGACCGTTTCTTGTCCGACGACGGCCTCGGACAACAACTCACCGGACTCGCAGACAACGTCGTCGGGTTCGGCTCAACGATCGTCGGTCTCGTCTTCGACATCTTCACGGTGGCGCTGTTCACCTTCTACCTGACCTCGGATGGCCCCAGGCTGCGGCGCACCATCTGCTCGCGCCTCAAGCCAGAGCGGCAACGCCGTGTGCTTGGCGTCTGGGATCTCGCAATTCAAAAGACCGGCGGCTACATCCTGTCCCGCACGGTCTTGGCCCTCATCTCGTCACTCGTCACCTGGATCGCGTTTTCGATCATCGGAGTTCCCTTCCCGCTCGCTCTAGCTGTGTGGGTCGGGGTCGTTAGCCAATTCGTCCCGGTCGTCGGCGTCTACATAGCGGGTTCGCTCCCGTTGGTCCTCACCCTGCTCGAGTCGCCCACGAAGGCACTGTGGGCGCTGTTGTTCATGACCGGCTATCAGCAATTCGAGAACTACTTGCTGGCCCCTCGAATCGACTCGCGCACGTTGAAGATCCACCCTGCAGTCTCGTTCGGGTCAGTTCTCGTGGGAGCGTCCGTGCTGGGTCCGGTCGGCGCGTTGCTCGCCCTACCGGCCGCAGCCACTGCGCAGGGCATCATTTCGGCGACTGGCGAAAGATACGCCATCGAGGAAGGGCCACTCACAAGGCTCGGGCCACCGATGCCTTCGGCTACCTCGGTAGTGGCAGCAACCTTGCCCAAGCACGACTTAGACGACGACAAGTCGACCCATGGCGACATCTTCGACGAACACGTCGACGAGCAAGGTCTTCATCACGACGAGGACGTCAACGACGACTGATCGTCGATGACCAACTGACGATCACTAGGCGTTCGACGCCATCGCTTGCAGCTTCTTGAGCAGATCTTGTGGACCCCTCGCACCGGTGACCGTCTCGGTAGAACCGTCGGCCGACACGTAAACCCCTGTGGGGTTACCGGTCACCCGATGGGCGATCCAGAATTCGTCAGGGTTGTCGAGCACATGGCTGACCTGAGTGCTCATGTTCGCTATGAACTCGTCTCGATCAGCGTCCGAGCCATCGTCAAGGTTGGGCACGCCGATAATCTCGACGCCAGTGTTTTGTCTCGTTACCCATGCGACCGCAGCGGATTCTTCACGGCAGCTGCTTCAATGCGCACCCCAATACCAAAGGACGTATGGCTTGCCCTCGGAATGATTTGCCAAGATCGCTTCCCGCCCCGACCGAAGGGCTTCAGGTGCGGCGGCCGTTGTAGTTGTTCTTGCTACTTCGACGTCAGATTCGGCCGCGACCTCGATGATCTGCGCGGTGGAACCACAGGCCGTGGCCGTCAGGCCCAGGACAGCGAGGAGCAGCACAATTCGTCGCACGATGGAAAGGCTAACGCCTGGCGCATTGAAAGAAGTTTCGTGCTCGATCGCACACTTCGACAAAACGTGAAATGCCCGGGGCAAAAGCCCCGGGCATTTCCCTTGATCGTTCCTCAACGAGAGCTGAGGTAGAAGTCTCTAGGCCGAAGGCCTAGCTGTTATTGAATCTTGATCTCGATGTCGACGCCGGCCGCAAGGTCGAGACGCTGAAGCGAATCGACCGTCTTTGGTGATGGCTCGATGATGTCGATAAGACGCTTATGGATTCGCATCTCGAAGTGTTCGCGTGAGTCCTTGTCCTTGAAGGGACCACGGACCACCGTATAGCGGTGCTTTTCGGTGGGCAGTGGGATCGGACCCCGGACCTCAGCCTGAGTACGACGCACCGTTTCTACGATCTGCTTTGTTGCCTGATCGATTTGGGTGTGGTCGTAAGCCTTGAGGCGGATACGAATCTTCTGTGATGCTGCGGCCATGAGATCTACTTCGTGATCTTTGTTACGGCGCCAGCGCCAACGGTACGGCCACCCTCGCGGATAGCGAATCGAAGACCTTCGTCCATGGCGATCGGAGCGATGAGTTCAACGGTCATCTTGGTGTTGTCGCCTGGAAGGCACATCTCGGTGCCTTCTGGAAGGTTGATCGTTCCGGTCACGTCGGTGGTGCGGAAGTAGAACTGTGGACGGTAGTTAGAGAAGAACGGCTTGTGACGGCCACCCTCTTCTTTCGACAGCACGTAAACTTCAGCCTCAAAGTCGGTGTGAGGAGTGATCGAGCCAGGAGCTGCGAGCACCTGACCGCGCTGAACCTGTTCCTTGTCGATTCCACGAAGGAGTGCGCCGATGTTGTCGCCAGCTTGGCCCTCATCGAGGAGCTTGCGGAACATCTCAACACCGGTACAGGTGGTGGTCTGGGTGTCCTTGAGTCCAACGATCTCGATCGAGTCGCCGGTGTGGACTGCGCCCTGTTCGATCTTGCCGGTCACAACGGTGCCACGGCCGGTAATCGAGAAGACATCCTCGATAGGCATGAGGAAAGGCATGTCGACCTTACGCTCTGGAATTGGGATGAACTCATCGACCTGCTTCATGAGCTCAAGAACCTGAGCCGCAGCGGCCTCGTCGCCCTCGAGCGCCTTGAGTGCCGAAACCCGGATAACAGGAGTGTCGTCACCTGGGAACTCGTACTTATCGAGGAGCTCGCGCACCTCCATCTCGACGAGCTCGAGGAGCTCTTCGTCATCGACCATGTCGACCTTGTTGAGGGCAACGATGATCTTTGGAACGCCAACCTGGCGAGCCAGGAGAAGGTGCTCACGGGTCTGGCTCATTGGGCCGTCGGTAGCGGCAACCACGAGGATTGCGCCGTCGACCTGAGCCGCACCGGTGATCATGTTCTTGATGTAATCGGCGTGACCAGGCATGTCGACGTGTGCGTAGTGACGGGCGTCCGTCTCGTACTCCACGTGGGACACGTTGATCGTGATGCCGCGTTCGCGCTCTTCTGGCGCCTTATCGATGTCTTCAAAAGCAGTTACTGCAGAGCCTTCGACGGTGTCGCCGAGGACCTTGGTGATCGCTGCGGTGAGCGTGGTCTTTCCATGGTCGATATGTCCCATGGTGCCCACGTTTACGTGGGGCTTGTTGCGCTCAAAGGTCTCTTTGGCCATGACTGGTGTCCTTT
>JBLIMK010000032.1:0-33125 GCA_047638715.1 Verrucomicrobiales bacterium | reverse complement strand
CGTTCGACCGGGCTCGCTTGAATAGGTACCTGGCGATAGCGCGTTCGATCCCGACGAACAGCACCATCAGGATGAACGCCTCGACGACGAGGACGCGCGAGACGATGACCTGGCTAAAGATCGAGATCGTCAGGATCGCCAAGAAACCGTAGAAGATGGCCTTGACGACACGTTCGGCCTCATCTGCGCTGCGGGCGATGTGGCGAGCGCGGTAGAGGTAATTGCGGGTGAAGCTGATTGGCCACACCGGGAAGGTGAACACGAAGAGCCAGAAGTAGGTCGTCGCCGATACTTGATCTTCGGAGAAGGGCCGGAGCCACTGATGGATGATGTTCGCTACGAGAAGGGCTAGCGCGACGGCGTTGAGATCGGCGACGAAAACCGCCGCCTTTCGCGCGTTAAACCGCGAAGCACGCTTGCCCTGATCATCAAAAACTGTCGACGTCGGGTTGAGGACGACGCTGTCGGCGTTCTTTACATCTGTCAGGTTGGGAGTCGTCGGCATGTTCTCCGCTGTTTCCGTCATGTCGCTGTCGTCCAAGACTAGAGGGCGGTGTCTTCCGATGTTGGAGGCGTGTGTTTCCGCCGGCACCGTCGGTGATCAATCGGCACTCGGACGGCTGGCCTGACCCAAGTTTTACGATATTCGTTTAGTTCTTACGAAGCGTTGGGATCCACACGAGTGAGAAGTCGTCGATGGAGATGTCGGTCTTCTCGAGCGGAATCTCAATCGGCTCCACGTTCTTTGCCTTGTCGTCCCAATCCGACTGGATCTCCCACAGGCTGTCGGTGAGTTCTGTCTCGAGCTCATCCAGTTCGTCGACCTTGTCGGACAGGCGATTCTCAGCGGTGTGGAGGCGCTCTTCCGCATTCGCCTTCACCCGCCTTTTCGAGGACGCTCGCCGAGCTCCGCCGAGAATACTGCGGGTGCTTCGGCGACCTCCGAGGACGCCACCCAACACCGACATCCCAATGTCCAGGATTTGGTCGCGGCCACGAGATTGCACGTCGGCCTCGAGCTCACGGATTCGGTCTTCTGCCTTCTCGGCGGCAACTCGGATTCGATCCATCTTGGTCTCGAGCGACTTGCGAAGTTTCGCGGTGTCCGCATCGGCGAGCTCCGAAGCACGCACAGCACACCGCTCCGCAAAAGCTTCCGGCGTTTCGCCGACGCGAGATACCAACTTCAGGTCTGTGTTGCTGAGCAGCTGCAGCGATTCGCCGCGATAGAGCTTGTCTTTCAGTTGTTTCTTGGCCGAATTGAACAAGGTCTTGGTGTGGATCTTCGCGGCGGGGAGGGCGTATACGTGGTCCTCGCTGAGTTTGCCGTTTCTCATGTCTCGCTCGTCGAAGTCGACCTCGACCGCATCATCGACATCGATGTCGTCACCGACGGGCGAGATGATCGCTTCCCACTCGACCTCGTGGCGCAGGTCGGCTTTCGTGTCGTCGAACAAGAGGTTGACGCGGGCGGCCACGCCAGCGACGAGCCGTTTCCCGGCAGCGTGTCCGCCGATATCGGCGAGCCATGGAACGGCTGGGTCGACGTATTTCACGTCGATCCCGGCGGCGACCTCAGGAGCGATCGCCGATTCGTCATCGGCCAACTCCGCACCCGGCGCTTCTACGGCTGGAGAGCGCCCTGTAGCGTCCTGTGGGGCGCTCTGTGCGGCTTCAGCGCTTCTGAGCTCCGCCTTGTCGCCCTCCATCAGGGTGGCGATCTGTGTGCGTGTGAGCGGTCCGGGAAGGTAGCTCATTGCCCAACGAGTACCAAAAACCGTCGGGTTGTCCGCTTTGGTTTGGTGAAGCAGGAATTGCCGCTTGTCGAGTGCCGAGATCAGATTCGACAGCTCGGCCTCGTTCTCTCCGCCACCAGAGGCCGAAATCCCCTCGAGCAAGCGATCCTTGTCGCGTTCGGTCTGAAGTCTGCCGACCATCCACGTCCCTGCGTTCGACAGTGCCTTGTAGTCGATGTCGACAGGATTCTGCGTCGCGAGCACCAGGCCGACGCCAAAGGCGCGGGCCTGCTTCAGGATCGTGAGGATTGGCTTCTTGGACGGTGGCATGGCCGTCGGCGGGACATAGCCGTAGACCTCGTCCATGTAGATCAGCGCGCGAAGCTCGGGCGTGCCGGCTTGTTTGCGCATCCACGTGACGACCTTCGACAGCACCAGTGTCACGACGAACTGACGCTCCGACTCAGAGAGGTGGGCAATCGAGATGATGGAGGCCCGCGGGCCGTTGTTCAACATGTCGTCGATGTCGAGCGGAACACCCTCGGACCAAGAGGCGAATGAGGGTGACGCCAGCAGGCCGTTCAGTTTCAGCACGAGCGCCATTCGGTCACTCGCTGGATAGAAACTGTCGAGCTCAAGGACGCCGAGCTTGCGGATGGGCGGGTTCTGAATCTGCCCGAGCAGCGTCGCCAGATCGAGATCTTCTCCATTCGACCACGCCCGATGGATGAGGTTCGACATCAAGATGTGTTCGCGGCTCGTGAGCGGGTCGGCCGCGATGTCGACGAGGGCGAGCAGCGAGGACACGAGTCCTTCGATCTCATCGGCCAGCGCTTCGGAATCTGCGTCGTCGGGAGCGGAGAGGTCACCGATGATGTCGAGGCCTATGCCCGAGTTCGAACCGGGCGTATAGATCGTGAAGTCGGCGGCGTCGCGCAGCGTCTTGATGCGGTCGCCGGTGATTCCCCAGCTTTGGAGGCCACTCTTCCAGAACTCGGCGGTCTTGGTCGCGTGTTCGCCGAGCGAAATGCCGTCTCGGTCGGCGTCAGCCGCATTGACCCAAGGTTCGAAGTCGTCGCCAGCGAGGTCGGGGAAGGTGAGCAACAGGTTCCCCATGTCGCCCTTGGGGTCGATGATGATCGTCGGTATGCCTTGGAGTAGTGCCTCTTCGAGCATGATGACGCTGAGGCCGGTCTTGCCCGATCCGGTCATGCCAACAATCACGCCATGGGTGGTGAGATCGCTGGCCTCCAGATGGACCGGATCGCCTGTGCGATCTCCGGTCGACGGATCGAGTACCCGGCCGAGGTACAGCTGCCCCTGTGGAACGTCATTCATGGGGACGGACTGTAGTTGGTCGCAAGTCCTAGGATCGATCGTGGTGGTGGCTCGACTACTCGAGGCGTTCGATGACCATGGCCATACCTTGGCCACCGCCGACGCACATGCTCTCGACGCCGTAGCGGCCGCCGGTGTCCTCGAGGCCGTTGAGCAGCGTGGTCATGATGCGTGCGCCCGTCATGCCGAAGGGATGCCCGAGCGCAATCGAGCCGCCGTTGACGTTCAGCTTCTCTTCGGGGATACCGAGTTCGTCGGCCGAGCCAATGACCTGCACGGCGAACGCTTCGTTGATCTCGAACAAGTCGATGTCATCGACGGTGAGCTCAGCGCGTTCCAATGCCTTGCGGATTGCGTCGATTGGACCGAGGCCCATGATCTCTGGATCGAGGCTTGTCACGGCGCTCGACACGATGCGTGCGAGAGGTTTGATGCCGAGTTCTGCGGCTTTTGTATCACTCATAACAACGACCGCGGCGGCCCCGTCGTTCAGCGGGCAGGCGTTGCCAGCGGTGATCGTTCCGTCTGGACGAAACACCGGCTTGAGACCCGACACGCCTTCGAGGGTCGTGCCTTCACGAATGCCATCATCCTTCGAGATGACGGTTCCGTCAGGAAGTGTGTACGGAGAGATCTCGCGCTCGAAGAAGCCGCGGTTGCGGGCTTCTTCGGCACGGTTGTGCGAACGTACTCCCCACTTGTCTTGACGTTCGCGGCCAATACCCGTGAGCTGCGCGACGTTCTCGGCGGTCTGGCCCATTGCGATGTAGATGTCGGGAACCTCGACCGCTTCCCAAACGTCGGCCTCACCACTGGAACGTTCGGCCGTCCGAGCCTCAGCTGCAGTAAACGTTTCGTTGTGCGAGCCGGTGTCGGAGGCACCTTGTGCGTACCGGCTCACGGTTTCGACGCCGCCGGCAACGAAGACGTCGCCCTCGCCGGCCTTGATGGCGTGAGCGGCCATGCGGATTGTCTGGAGCGATGAGCTGCAGTAGCGGTTGACCGTGACGCCAGGCGCTTCGAGGCCCGCCATGATCGACGAGATGCGAGCGATGTTGTATCCGCCCTCGCCCCCGGGTTGTCCGATTCCCCAGAGGACGTCCTCGACGTCTTCACGTGGAAGTTCGGGTACTTTTCCCAGAACGTCGTCGATGATGAAGGCCGAGAGGTCGTCGGGGCGGACCTCTGCAAGAGAGCCCTTTACGGCTCGGCCGATGGGGGTGCGTGATGCGGCGACGATAACGGCTTCAGCCATTGGAGGGTCCTCTCGGGTCGTTACTGCTCTGTAGTTTAGTTCGTCATAGGCCGAGTGACCCACGCGTTTCTTGCCTATGGAGCGCTTTGGACAAACTTCGGGCTCTGTGGTAGCGCTCGACAAGGCACCCCATCTCTATTAGAGATGGCCCTTCGCAGGAAACTATTGGAATTGCGCTCCCAAACGCGCGCATCATCTTCCACGGCAAGAGTGGAGTGCGAGGGTCTTACGGGCGCGCGCAGCTGAGATTTTGGCTGCGTTGTCGTTCTGCCCTCCGAGGGACCAAGGACAACAATGATTGATTCACTTGCAGTAATCGTCGAGACGACCTCATGGATGGGCAAAGGAGCGTGCGCTGGAGACAGCGATTTGTTCTTCGCGCCATTCGCTGAGCGACCCGAAGCTCGGGTTCGCCGGGAGGCCAAAGCTCGTCTAATCTGTGAGAAGTGCGACGTGGTTTCGGCGTGCCGGACCTATGCGCGAGGCAACCTAGAACTTGGTTTCTGGGGCGGTGAGTCGGAGTCGGAGCGTGCTGCTGCTGGCTTCGCGCCAACGACGCCGATTATCGGCCGTCGCAAGGTCGCCGAGACGCGCGCTGCGGCCGCTCTTGGCCGCTCGGTTGGCTAACTCAGCTTCGAATTCGTTCCAAAACTTGCATGTCGTCTGAGGCGAGCGCTCGATTGCGTGATCCTTCGGTGCTCGCGATGCCGTTCTCAAAAGCAGCATCGCCTTGCCAACACACGATCCGGACGCCGTCTTCGCGCATTGCCCGGGTGCGATGGAGTCGCGCCCCTTGGGTGATCGTCGAGTCCATCAACGACGAGACGGTCTCGGACTCGCGCACATCGTCGAGGGTGATCCAGGTCGGGACGGCGAGTGGGAATGTAGCTGCTGCATTTTCTGCGAGGGCGTCCGCTGCCGAGATCCAGCGAGCTTCATCGTTTTCTGACTCGTCGACCACGAGTTCACCGCGATGTTCTGGAGCGAGGAAGAACCATGTGGCGAATCGTTTCGGCGGACCGACCGTCGGCGGAATCCAATGCGAGAACCAGGCCAACGATGCAACATCGCACACGAGTGCGGTCTCCTCGAACGTCTCGCGCACCGCTCCCTGAGCCGCTGTGGCGAGGAGCCGAGGGGCACCCCAGTGCTGCCCGTCCTCGTCGATCGGCTCGGGTATCGGTCCGTCGCCATGCTCGAGCGTGCCTCCGGGAAATGTCCAGAGTCCACCGAAGCTGAGATTCGGATTCCGCCGCACCATGAGGACCTCTAATGCGGCGCCGTTTCGCTGACGAACAGGGATGCACGTGGCGGCGAGGCGAAGTACTGGAGGGTCTGCCATAGGCCTATGGTACGAGCCATGGGAACCGATGCCGGGCGATTCAGTGCCCACGACTCCGAGTCCGCCGTTCGAATCATCGATGCAATACTTCGCGATGAAGGCTCCTGGGGCAATCTCTTTTTTGAACCTCTCGACGACGAGGTTTCAGACGAGTCGCCGTTGTTCGGATTCCTCGCCGCCCGTGGTCCAGCGAACCCGCTCGCCACGATCATGGCGCCAAAGACCGGGAACCGTCCTCGCGCTACCGAGGTTGGCATCCAACATCGAGCCGGAACCAAGGCAGCGGGAAAGCTTCGTGAAGAGTCGATATTTGCTCCGGCGGGATCTCGAGTCGTACAGGATCACCCGCGTCGTGGCTTGGTCGTGAGATGGCCGGAAAACGCGCAAACAGCCACGCTCGTGGCGTGGCTGTTTCCTGCGATGCGAATACTGGGACGCGCTCGTACGACCGATGACGTGCTCTACGAGATCACGACGTCGGTCGAGTCGGAGTCCTAACTCGCAAACCTCTCGGAGGTTTGGATGGTTCCCGCTTGCGCTGCTTGGCGTTGGCGCAACCACGTATCTGCTTGTTGGCGGGTGATGATTCCATCACCGTTCTCACAAAGCAACGTAAGTCGTTCGCCAGACGCCATTGTCTGGTTCATGCTCATGTTATTCCTTGTTAGGTTTTCAAAGCCATCGGCGCGTTCGCCGAATAGCTAAACCAAGTGTGCCACATCATTTTCCCGACGTCACGGCAAAGTGGTCGATTTTTTCTCGGCTCTCAAGCCAGTGGATCAGCTCGGTGAGCCGATCGTGACGACGACGACGAGGTCATCGAATTGTGGGTCCCCCAGGCCGTCGCTGCACCAGAGTCGAAACCTGGCGGTGGCTTCGGAAGGAACGTTCAATTCTTCGACGACGATGCCGCTGTTGCCGGTCCATGCGTGTTTGGCGCCGCCAATGAGCCAAGAGTTCCAGACCTGCAGAATCGTGGGTCTTTTCGGGAGGACGAGCTCGGCCGTCTCGATGATTGCTTCGTTACCGTCGAGATCGCGGTCGAGGTCGATAACCATTTCGCTATCGGCGATAGCGAGCTCGAGCCGTCGACGTCGATCGGCGACGAGCGTGACCCCGTCCGCGGTGCCCATTGGGAGTGTGGACGACGAATTAGCGCTGGCGAGTTCGACGACGACCAGCTCGGCCTTCTTTGCTCGCAGCTGAAGCGACTGCTCGACATCGTCGCGAAACTCTTCGACGACGACCTCGACCGGTGATCCGGGATCCACAATGATCTCGGTCATCGACAGGACTTCGATGCCGTCGACTCGAATTCGATCGGTTCGTTGGCTACGGAATCGGTCGGCGAGCGTGCGTGCTGAATTCACGAGTCGTCGCTAACGATCGTGATCTTCGAGCGCGTCCATTGCCAATCGAGGGTTCCGGCATCGGCGTCCCTGTTCAATGCCTCGACGCGGCCCGTGACCGGATTGTAGCGCTCGGGCGCCTCGCCCTTCCCGAGGCGAGTGTTGTTCTCAAACCCGAATACCGGGGCGCCGTCCTCTGCGAACAGGCGCCAGAATTCGGGGTCCTCGAGCGCGAGCGCCGGATCGGGGAGTTGCAACTCTGAGGGCACTCGACCTGGCATCAACGCCAGAGGCCGATCGAGAGGCACGGGCGCCGAGACATAGGGAACGGTGCTCTCGACGGTTGTGCCGGGTGGCGCGAGTGAGAAGTTCTCCGGCGGCTCGCGCCGACCCCAACGCCATGCACGAGCCCGATCGGGTGGGATTTGAGCGAGCGGTCGCGACCGTCCGAGCAGCATCGATCCAAGCCGATCGAGCACGATGAATGCGATCGCCGCGACTACCCAGGACAACAGCATCATCCGAAAGAGGGATGCAGCTGTCACGTGGTCAGGGTCGAATTGTTCTCCGAACCACTCGACGGGGCCGAGCGATTGAAACCACTCGCTCACGACTTGGTGTGGGAGTCGATCGCTGCGGCGACGATCAGATCGAGAACTTCGGCAGAGCGAGCGGTCATCGCCTGGTGGTGCGGACTCGCAGCTTCTGGTTCATGCACCGTTGTCTGACCTCGGGACTCGTCATTGCTGGTGCTGCACACAATATGCGCTGGCGAGACATCGAAGAGCGCAGGGTGCGTGACGCCGAGCACGGCGCATGGATCGTGCATTGGCTGACCGAGGCCATCCTTCAAGCCCTTCGCCCGGTAGAAGGTGAGCACTTCGGCAAACGTCCGCGAGCTCGCCGTGTCGGCTTGCTGCAGTGCTTCGATCTCTGCGGTATTCATACGAACTTGATGCGTGAGCGCGAGGTCGTACATCGTCAGAGCGACACCGCTGCGGAGGGTGATGTCGACAGCGTGTGGGTCGGCCCAAGCATTGAACTCAGCGAGCGCGGTGGTGTTGCCGCCCGCTGTCGCTCCGCCCATCCAGTGGAGGTGACCGATTCGATCGGTGATCGACGGATCCTCACGAATTGCGAGCGCGATGTTCGTCAGCGGACCGATTGCGACGATCAGCGCGTCACCGTCTTCGCAGTGATTGATGATCGCTTCAACTGCTCCAATCGGGCTTTCTGGATAGTCGGGTTCGGGCGGGGCTTGGGCGCCAAATCCGGATGCACCGTGAATGTCATCGGCAGCGATGGCGTCCAAAGTCAATGGCTCGGCTGCGCCGCGGTGGACCGGAACATCGGCCCCGGCGAGCGCCATGAGATGGCGAGCATTGCGGGTCGTGTTGTGGATGGAGACGTTGCCGCTGACGGTGGTGATGGCGGCCAGATCTGCATATTTCAACGCACAAAAAAGTGCGAAGGCGTCGTCGATTCCGGGATCGCAATCGATGAGCATGCGCTTGAAGGAGGTCATGTGAGGAGTCTGTCTACTTCCGCCGGTGTAGGCAGGGATGGCTGGGCGCCGAATCGTAGTGCCGTAGCGGCTCCGACACGCACCGCCATTCGAGCCGCTGTGACCAAGTCGGTGCCGGCCGCCACCTGGACGGCGATAGCGCTGCGGAATGCATCGCCTGCTGCAGTTGTATCGACGGCTTCGATCTTCGGCGCAGGAACGTGGACCACGTGATCTCCAACCACGACAGCACCTCGGCGCCCGAGCGTGACGATGACGTTGTCTACACCCAGCGAACGGGCAGCCGACTCGATGTCGTCGATATCATCGGCATCGACCGACCGCCGTGCGAGTAGGGCCAGTTCCGTTTCGTTTGGGATGAGAATGTCGACCGCGTCGAGAAGATCTTGGGGGAGGCCGCTTGCTGGCGCTGGGGCGGGGTCGAGGATGACGATGCCGTTCGCTCGCTGAGCACACGCGATGATCGTCTCGAGCGGAATTTCGAGCTGGAGTTGCACCACCGAAGCGTCGAGCAACGCGGCGTGCTCGTCGAGCATCGATGGAACTACCTGTTCGTTCGCGCCCGGACTTACGACGATGGCGTTGTCGCCATCGGGTCCGACGGTGATCAGCGCAATACCGCTCGGAACGTCCGGAGAGGTGCCTAGCGCACGTGTGTCGACGCCAGCGTCGTCGAGCGATGAGCGAAGCGTGCGACCAGCCGGGTCACTTCCAACCATGCCCAAAAAGGCGACCTTGCCGCCGAGTCTGGCGGACGCAACGGCCTGATTCGCACCCTTCCCGCCAGGGATCTGCTCGTGGTTGCCTCCGAGAACCGTCTCTCCCTTCGCCGGGTGGTGGGGCACCGGCACGACGATGTCGAGGTTCGCTGAACCAACGACCAGGATGGACGGTTGAGATGGGTCAGCCATGAGGTTCAGGAGGTTCGACGGCCATGTCGGTCGACGCCCAGGCATTTGGGTTCGGCACGAGCCGGTGTTCGACGCTGAAGTGTGTTCGTGTGGCGGCGTGGTCGACCAGGTGCGACGCGAGCAGCGGGCCGAAACCGTCTCCCTCCATGGCGGTCTTGAGCGCCTCGTCGTTGGGAAACCAAAAGGATGCGATCGTCTCGAACTCGGCGCCGGGAACAAAAGCGTCTAGCGGCAACACATATCTGCCGCCGACGTCGCCTAGGCGATTGGTGCACTCAACCATGGCATCGCTGAGCCAGTTCTCGTAGCTGCCTTGGTCGGCTCCCGCTGATCGGCGAAGGAGGAAGCTGAGCTTTCCACCCGGCGTTGCCTTGCCAATCCAATCGCGTTCGAATTCGGCGACGTCGACGCTCGCGACAGTCCATGCCCCAACCACTCGGGCCACATCGAAGATGAGCTCGTCGAGCTCTGGCGGACGACAGTCGGCTGCTTCCCGCGCGCTGATGGTGATGCTCGATTCCCAAGGGACAGCGGGCCTGTCGGCTGGGGGTTCAGGACGTCGCTCGCTCGGGGCGTCGACGATGATCCGCTCGATCGTCGAGGTCTCGGCCAGAAGCGCTGCGCCCGCATGGCGAACCACGCCATCTTCGAGTTCGAACTTCTCTATGTCGTCGTGCGCGGCCAATGCGTAGAACGCGTGATACATCGAGTTACTTCACGATGGATGGGTCGAGTGCGTATAGCCGCTTCACGGCGCCGACGAGGACCTTTCGTGCCAGCTTCGGTTGCTGGTCGAGAAGGGTCGAGAACTCTCGACGGTTGAGTACCGACACGTTCATTTCCGTATCGGCGGTCACGGTTGCGGTCCGGGGAACACCCGCGATTACCGCCAGTTCGCCGAGAAAGTCGCCGGATCCAACGCGGGCCAAGATCCTCCCGCCGCGGCGCACGGTGGCCTCTCCGTCGAGGATGATGATGAACTCGCGACCGGCCGTGCCCTCGACCA
Source organism: Verrucomicrobiales bacterium (assembly GCA_047638715.1). Classification (GTDB taxonomy): domain Bacteria; phylum Actinomycetota; class Acidimicrobiia; order Acidimicrobiales; family SHLQ01; genus SHLQ01. The sequence goes on along the minus strand of JBLIMK010000032.1, from coordinate 22,663 downwards.
TGATGTCGCGCCCTGGTTTGATCGTCGCGGTGCTCATGAGGCGAGCGACCGACTTTCGTTCATTGCCGGTCAACTCGCCGAAGAGCTCAATCGATTCAAGCTGGCCCTCGATCGTCATAGCGCACTCCGCATCGTCGAAACGGCTTTGTTACCGCAAGTACCGAACGTTCTACTACAGCGACCCGTCGTGGGAGATGTTGCTGCGATTTCGACGCGATTCGCGAACGATTCGAGAACCGATGAATGTAATTCCGCCAACGAGCACGACAGCGAGGCCGAGTTGGGCATACCCACCGCGATCACCGGGATCGTCCGGTTTGGGTCCTGCTTCGGGAGTTCCGATGATGCTTCCGAGCCCTGGGGCATCTTCGGGCTCGTCATCGATCGGGGTCACCTGTGCGCCTACGGGAGCAATGTCGGCAAGTTCCGCGAGACCAGCGGCGAATGTACTGGCACTGATCGTCACGAGAAGTACGAGGACCATTGTTCGTATGCGCTCAGAGCTAGCGCTCGCGGGACGTCGCATCGGGCCACGCTACCGAGCTGACGCTCGGCTGGCGCACAACGTTTTCATTGACGGTCGACCCAATGTGCACGATTGGTTGGCACACTTCTGCCGTGACTCCGGCCCAAGACGACTACAGCTCGACGGTACGCCGTGTGCTCGAGTTGCCTCGCCCATCCTGGCGTGGCCGGATGCACAAGTGGATGGTTCCGGTAGCGGTCGTCGCTGCGATCTGGTTGGTCACGGTTGCGGACTCAGGTCTGGCGAAGTGGGTCGCCGCGGCCTACGGGATTGCATCGGTGGGGCTGTATTCGGTGAGCGCAGCGGCGCACTACAAGATTCGCGATGCCGAGAGCCTCCACCTGCTCTTCCAACTCGACCATTCGATGATTCTGGTGTTCTTCATTGCTTCGACAGGGCCGGTGTCATTTGCGATGGGTGGCGGCTCTGGGCTTTTGCTCTACATCGGGATGGCCGTCGGCACTGGAGTAGGCCTCGTCGCGATCTGGTTGCCGTTCCACCCGCCTCGTGGGTTCATCAACACGCTGTTTTTCACCATTGGGTGGTGGCCTGTTCTGTTCGCGTTCCCGCTCACCCGCGGACTCGGCGCTGGTGGCCTAGCGATCCTTCTCGGCGGCGGTGCGATCTTCACGATCGGCGCCCTCATCGTCGGTTCACGGCGGCCCGACCCAAATCCGCACGTGTTTGGCTATCACGAGATCTGGCACATCTTTGTAATCGCGGGTAATAGCGTGCACTACGTGCTCGCATACTTCGTCGTCACCGGCCAAACGCCCCTCTAGCTCATGACCCACAGTGCCGAAGACGGTGACGAGCTTCCTATCGCGTTTCGGAAAGGGTCCTCGACCGAAGGTATTCTTCCGATTCTCGGGTACGTGCTCGGGGATCAGGTCGGGTCTCGGCTCCTTGGCGACACTGCGGGCGACCGAATCGCGATCATCCTGATGACCGTGGCTGCCGTCTGGGCGGTCGTGCAACGCCAGCGACGTGGAGAGGCGATTGGATGGTGGATCCCGTCCATAGCGGTCTATCTCTTCATCCGTGGCGTGGCGGGCCTGATTTGGGGTGAAGACGTCTTCCTCGCGATCGGTATCGGTCTGAAGGTTGCGCTCGGTCTTGCAGCGCTCGGCTCGGTCCTCATAGGGAAGGCGCTGGCCGCCAAGCTCGCTCCGATGGTCCTGCCGTTCAGCGCCGAAACCCAGGCTCACCATCGCTTCATCACAACCATGCGGAATCTCACGCTCGCATATTCGATCTACCAACTGGTCACCGTCGGCTTCGAGATCTGGTTGCTCGGCGAGACCGACAGCGGCACAGGATTTCTCCTCATCCGTACCGCCATTGGAACGGTCGCTGGATTTGTGGGGTTCATCGCAGCGATGATTTATGCCGACCGAAAGTTGCGCCCGATCCCTGACTTCCCTGGCGTGATGGAGCTCTTCGAGGAGATCGGCGCCAAGCTCGAGGCCCGACGGAACCAATAACCAGCTCAACTGCCCGTGAGTTGCTCGAGCCACGCTTCGGCGGTCTGGAGACGATGTTCGAGTTGCTGAGTTGTTGCTTCGGTGATGCGGTGCACGCCAGACCGACGGTTGAGTTCGCCATTCACCGCGCGATGCTCCCAGCCAACGATCCGGGCGATCGTGCGCACCCTGTCACTGTTTTTGTCACGTAGCTCTCGTTTGCCCACAAACCGACTTCGGATGTCCGCCAGGGCATCGGGCACCGAGTGTTGTTCGCCACGACCAGCCAGGGGTGGGGGAGGTGGTAGATCGAAGGGATGGCCGACGAGATCTCCCGCGTTGGATGTGATCTGCGCCTCTGAGGGATCGATGCCATCAGACCCGGCCCTCTCCTCCTCGAGAACCGTTGAGGACAATGCAGCGAACAGCGACATCTGTTCTTCTCGATCATCGAGTGCCGTCGGGTCTTTCATTGCGATCTCGGATGTTGGACGTTTCTGGACCGAGTGTCGGCGCTGCATTGCGATGGTCGCCGCGTGTCCCCGAAGACGGTGGTCGTCAGGAACGAAGAAGTAGGCAGGCTGAACAGTGAGGCCTGGTGTCCAGCGCGCGATTCGGCCAACGGCCTGGCGAAAGAACAACGCGGTCGTCGTCGTCGTTGCAAATACCGCCACGCGCAGTCGAGGAACATCGACACCTTCGGAGATCATGCGTACGGCGATGATCCACGGATCGGTGCTCGACGCGAACCGTGCGATCTTCTCGGAGGCTCGCGGATCGTCACTCAAGACAACCTCGGGAATTGCGTTCGTGAGCGACGTCATCTTCGCTGCGATCTCGCGAGCATGCTCATGATCGGTCGCGATCACGAGACCACCGGCGTCGAGGTGGGTGGTGCGTATCCGATCCAGCCGTTGAACCGCCTTGTCGAGCACGGTTGGGAGCCAATTCCCGTCACAATCGAGCGCGGTTCGTAGGCGTGCGCTCCAGTCGGCACGATCGACTTCGTCCCGAAAGGTAGCGTCCTTTAGCGCGCCACTTGCATCCATCCACTCCATATGGCCATCGAAACGAGGGAAATATACAGGGCGAACTACGCCGCCTTCCTCGAGCGCTTCTCCATACCCGTAGTCGAAGTCCGAAACCGCTTCTCCGTGGTCGCCGAAGCTGTATCGAACGAACGGAATTGGGTTGTCGTCGCTCCGAAATGGTGTCCCAGATAGGAGAAGACGTACGCCGGCTGTTTGGAAGGCGTGAAAGACCCCGTCCCCCCAGGATCGGTCGCTCGCTGCGTGATGGACTTCGTCGAGGACGACGATTCCGCCACCGACGAGGCGTCGCAGGTGATGGCGTGACGAGGCAGCTTGGGAGTAGGTGATAACAATTCCGTGCATGTCTTTGGACAAGCCGTCTTCAGGCCGCCACTCCGGGTCGAGATGCAGCCCGAATCGGGACGCCGCCTCAGCCCACTGCTGTTTGAGGTGCGCTGTGGGAACGGTGATGATGACCGGGCGAGGCACTCCACCCAGTTCGGCGCGAACCGCGGCGAGAGCAAATGTGGTTTTCCCTGCACCGGGACAGGCCACGGCCAAGAAGTCGGGAAGAGGGCGGTCGGCGAAGGCGATGAGTGCATCGCGTTGCCAGCGTCGGAGGGTCACGGTCATCGCCATTGGAAGCGATCAAGCTAGCGCCCGCCGCGAGAAATTCTGCGATGGCTAGTCTCCGATGAATGGACGAGCTCGTTTTTCACATCGTTGGACGCAGCGACTGGCTCGATGCGCAGCCCCGCGGCCGCTACGCGCCAGACGCATTCGCGGCCGATGGGTTCATCCATCTTTCGAAAAAGTCTCAGATCCTCCATCCGGCGAACCTGCTCTATCGAGGGCGCACAGACCTGCAACTCCTCGTGATCGACGCGGTCCGCGTGCGCGCCGACGTCGTCTACGAGCCTGGCTCACATGGCGAAAAAGAGCTCTTTCCGCATCTGTATGGGCAGCTGAACTTGGACGCGGTCATCGACGTCATCGACTTTCCCTGCAACGAAGATGGCTCGTTCAGCGAGCCCGTGGGCTTGCCGGGTTGAACTGCGTTGCCTACGCCGTCGTCCCTGCCCCGTCGATCTCTGTCACACCGAGCTGTTCGAGCGCCGCTTGGATGTTCTTCCGTGCGTCCTCGAGGTTGTCCCGAGAGGACTTCTCGGCCTCGACGAGCGTGGTGAGGGTCGTACGGGCTTCGTCGAGCAACTGATCGCTGCGTGCCTGAGCTTCGGATTCGGCGTTCGAGATAATCTGCTCGGCGCGCTCATTCGCCTCGATGACGGTCGCCTGGGCCTCTTCGGAAGCGGCGGCAAGCTTGTGGGCAGCTAGGGCGCGATCTGCTTTTGCGGCCACTTCTGACTCTGAAGCTTTGCGCTCTGCTGTCTCGCGTCGTCCCTCGGAGTAGTCATCTGCGGAATTCCGCGACTGGATGGCGTAGTCCTCAGCCTCGGAGCGAACCACTGCGGCACGGTCCTCGGTGCGGCTGATGAGCTCTCCAGCCGCCTGTTCGTGTGCCAGCCGGTCGGATTCGATATCGAGTCTGACTTGGTCGACGAGTGTTCGTGCTTCGACCTCAGCGTCATTGCGGATCTTGATTGAACTTTCCTGGGCTTGGCGGAGCACCAAGGAGATCTCGTTGCGAACGCGATCGAAGTCATCGACGTTAAGACCATCGACATTGGCCGTCATCTCTGGTTCGTGGAGCTTCGGTGCATCGAGCCTGTCGCGGGTTTCGATCATCGGTGTGTTGTCCGAAGTCGCCTCGACGTTGACGAGGATGATTTCATCCTCAGCGAGCGCGTTGCGGTTGAAGGCTTCGAGCTCGTCGGCGATCGCGCCTAGGTAGCGGTGGACGTCGGGGCGGTCGTAGCCCTTCTTTACGATCGCGAAGGCTTTGTTACGTAGGTCATCGGGGCTTATCGCCATCGTTGGATCCGTCTCCTCTAGGCCGTGCAGTTATGCAAATCGGTGCGCTTCGGCCAATGTCTTAGTGGTGCGGAAAGATTTTTCCTGCCTCGGCGGCAAGTCGAGCACGCAGCGCGGTTGCGAACGATCTGAATCTTGCGGAGGGTTGCAACTTCTGGCGATTGCCGGCGGCACTAGTCCTCGGCCAACTCGATCGTCGGAACCGCCTCGACGATTTCGAGATGACTGGTGAGCAGTTCGGCGTTCGGAATAAGCGTGACGATTCGACCGCCGGTGATCTGTGTCGACGTCGAGCCGATCGCGCTGATCTCGCCCTCGGTCGAACCAACGCGAACTGAATCACCGACGCTCAGCTCTCGGCGAAGCGCTCGACCGGCAGCGACCTGTTCGGCCACGGGGCGCCCGCCTAGTCCAGCGAGCAGAGCGACAGAGAGCGCAATGGCAAAGAAGATGGAGGCGACCGCGACCAAGATGATCGTCGTATCCACCCCGAGCTGGTTGGCTGCGATAATCAGGGCGAAACCAGAGATGAGAACCTTTACCAAGGTCGGCACTCGATCGCGAATGGCTGGCGAGACATGCCCCAGGCTTCGGCGAATTCCGGTTTCGGCGATCGCACCGACGATGTTGCCGACGATCAGCACGATCGCAGCTGACAACGCTTTCGGCAAGAAACTCACGACGTCTTGGGAGAGCTGATCGAGTGCTGTCTCGTTGATCATGCCGAGGGCGATGACCAGTGCGGCGATGAGGATGATCGAAAAGAACAAGGTGGCGATCGCACCCGCAGACGAGCGAATTGCCTCGGGTCGATTCTCGCCGCCTGTGATCCGCCGGACGAGTGCGGCAGCGAGGCCCCCGAGCACAAAACCCGCGACGATCACGATGAGCGCGGGGATTGCGTTGGAGCCGCTGGTTTGGGAAAAGACGAACAACGTCGTTCCTCTCGATTTCAACTCGTAGATACGGGCCTGAACTTACGTGTCTGACGACGGGCGGGACGAATCCTCGTTCAGTTTTGCTTCGAAGAAAATACGGCTCATCTCGATCGGAACGCCCAGCAGAGACCCCATGAGGTCAGCATCGTTGCGGTCTTGGAGCCGCGCAGCGATTCGTCCGCTTATGCGTTCGTGAAGATCTTTCGGGGGCTGGAGGAGCGTGAGCAATGCAGGGCGAAGCTCGGCCGTGAGTGCTTCCACGTTCGAACCCACTGAAATATCGATCTCGTCGAGCGATTTCGCACACCGGGCGCAAGAGTCGATGTGAGCGTCGAAGTGGGAGTGTGCGCCGTTCAGCCATGACGCCAGTTGCTCCTGGCTGGGATGACGTGCCATCACGACCTCCACTCTTGGAGAGCAGCAGCAAGAACGCGACGGCTGCGAAGCAAGCGCGTCTTTACCGTCGGCAGCGGAACATCGAGCATCTGAGCTATTTCGTCGTAGCTCAAGCCTTCGATCTCGCGCAGGACAACGATCGAGCGAGAGAGTTCATCAAGGTCGTTGAGTGCGTCCTCAAAGGCACTCGCTGACAACCGGTCGACGACCTGGCGCTCCGTGCTCAACCGGTTTTCCTTCTCGGGGAGCATGCTTGGGTCGCGAAGTTCTTCGCGTCGCTTGCGAAGCGTCGAGATCGCGGTGTTGTGCGTAATTCGAAGCACCCAGGACCGCATGGACGAATCGCCGCGGAACGCTGGCAACGCCCGCCAGGCCTTGAGGATTGCATCCTGAGCGACGTCCTCGGCAAGGGCCGAATCTCGAACGACCGAATACGCCACGCGATATACCGCATCCAGGTGTTCACGAACGAGCTCGTCGAGGAGCTCTTCTGGAGTGGCGGTGGTGGCTGACATCGGGCTCGGGTCGGCGGTCGATCGCAAGATCGGCCGCTGGCTCACGCTACTCGTCGGCCTCAACAGTGAAGAAATCGGTTCCAGCCCTGTGCTCGGTGCCATGCAGAGTGTGGGCATGGGTACTTGACGTTTGTCTACAGCGATTAGTCGCGTCGGCCACGAAAAAAGGTTTGTGCCGAATTTGCGCGACCTTTTATGTCCTCACTGCGTCACCAGCACAACAAATCAAAAACCCGGAGGGAAACCCCAAACATGATTGATGACATTACCGACTCCTTTACACGAGTCATTCAAGACTTCGTGGAGTTCATACCGCAGCTCGTCGTAGCAATTGTCCTGCTCATCGTCGGCAAGATCGTTGCCGGCTTTGTCAGCGGACTCTTCCACAAGTTGCTCACCAGACTGAATTTTGATGGTGTGGTCGACAAGAGCGGCCTCGGCATTCACGTCGAACGCGCCGGATACAAAGACTCTGGTTTGCTGCTCGCGAAGATCGTTGGCTGGACCATCATGTTGGTGTTCGTGCAAATGGCCGTTGGCGCACTCGGTATCGATTCGATCGAGAACCTTGTCAACGAGCTCGTGGCCTGGATTCCGAACGTACTGATCGCCATCGTCCTCGTGGTTATCACGGGTGCCGCTGCGAACTTCGTCAAAGGTTTGCTCGCCCCCGCAATGGACGAAGTGACCTCTGGAGAGACCTTCCTCAAGATTATCGTCGCTGCGATCTGGGTGCTCGGTGGCATGATGGCCATCGACCAGCTCGGCTTCGGACGCGACATCATCGACCAGCTCTGGACCGCCTTGACCACCGGTTTCGCCGCAATCCTGGTCATCAAGTTCGGCATCGGTGGCATCTGGGCCGCTCGTGACCGCTTCTGGCCAAAGGTGTACGACGCCCTCGAGAAGTAAGCAATCTCGCCACGTCAACATTGGGCGGATCTGAACGCGGCGGAAGCGTTCGGACGTCGCAGGCCCCGGCATTTGCCGGGGTCTGCGACGTTTTTGGCGAGATGTCTCTTAGAGCTCGTCGATTCGGTGGAAGGCTTCGGCGAATTCGAACGGGTGTCCCTCGGCCATACAGCGCATCTGTTCTAGCTCTCGCTCATGGAATGCAGCCGTTTCGCTGTCGGGCTCATTGGTTATGACCATCGTTGTCTCGAACTGGCTCTCGTGGGCGAGGAGGGCTTCGATCTTCGGTGTCGTGTGGTTTGACACATCTTCTACGTGATCTGGTTCCTCGGACTCGAACAGCAAGAGAGTGTTTGGGCGGTGGCGAGGTAGCTCAAGATCGGGAAAGAAAAATGGATCGCGTGCCGCGACGATTCCTTCGACAGCGAGAAATCCAGCGTTCCGGTGATCGGGGTGCAATCGCCACCGTTTCCACGGGTCGTGGCCGAGGACGACATCGGGTTCTGTGATTCGGATGACACGTGCGACCTCACGCCGCAGGTGGAGTTCGGCGGTCAGCTCGCCATCGATGGCTCCGAGGAAATACACGTCCCCGGTGGCCCCCAATCGGCGTGCGGCCTCACGCTGTTCGTCCTTGCGAATGTCGACGAGCGCGATGGTGTCGGCGTTTTCGTCCCACGTTCCCTTTGATCCGTCGGTGCAAATGAGATGGTGAACAACACATCCAGCAGCTGCCCATTTCGCCAGCGTGCCGCCGCATCCGAACTCGATGTCGTCGGGATGCGCGGCAATAGCCAAGGCTCGCTTAGGAACGGGGAGGTTGGTGGTGCTCATTGGTTTTCCTGCGGTTCGCTAAGTAGGTCGTCGGGGTGATCGACATCCCACGCTAAGTCGGGGTTATGCACGATGTGTGGTTCAAAGCCCAGCTCCCGAGCGATCGCCAAATGTGACGCGAAAGAGCCCGGCCCGTACGCGAATGTGAAATCGATCGCCGTCGGCACCATGAGCACATTTGTGCCATCGCCATGTCGATCAGGAGCGATCGAGATCGGGTGACCGTTATCGAGAACGCGAAGATCGCGAGCCTTCGGAAGATCGGCATGGGCGATGATCACTCGGTGAAAGCCTTGGTCACGCAGGTGGTCGCGGCCTTCGCTGACGGCACGATTTAGACCCGGCTTGCTCGGCCGAAGCGCCGACGCTCCTTTCGCGTGCGCCCAATCGGCGACATCGGGGTCGTCGTGCACGATGAGGACGGGCACATCGTGCGCTGCTGCCACGACCGCCGCCGCCATGCTTTGGATCAAATCAGCGCGGGCGGCGGCATCGACGGCCTCGGCGAGACGAAGCTTGCCCGAGTGAAGTGATCGAAGCGGGATAAGAATGGCCCGAGGACCAAGGTCACCGAGATCCGAGTGCGGAAGGGACATGACGAAAGTCTAGGGTTTCTGCGTATGAGGTCTCTCCGTCAGCTGCTGGGCTCCGCAGGAGATCGAGGTCGAGAGGTGCTGCCCACCGAGGCTGCGGCGACCCGGCCGATCAACACGCTCAGCACACTCGGTGTCGGCGCTGTGGCCGACGTCGATGAGCGAGGCGTGGTCTATCCGCGTTCGCGGCCCTTATCGGTCGAGGTGTGGTTCGGGGTCGGCGATCGATGGGTGCGGGGTTCGGCGGACAGCGGCGTGAGACAGAGTCGGGTTGCTGGATTGCCGGTGGTGGAAACTCGTCAGCGGGTTGGCGAAGCCGACATTGTGCAAACCGCCTGGGCCGACGAATCGGGCGATGCTCGTGGCCGCGTCGTGATCGCTCTTGCGAACGAAACGGAGAACGCCGTTGTCGCCGCCATCGTCGTGAGGCCGCGAACGCTGAACGGCGCTGGTCAGATCGGCCAGATTCGGCTCTCTGGAACGATGATCGTGGCGGACAAGCTTCCAATCGTCGAGTTGTCGAGGGCTCCCGGCGACAGTGTCGTCGCGAAAGAGTCGGAAGACGATCTGATCGACCGGGTCGCTCTCACCGGCAATGAGATGTTCGGTGAGGAATCACTAGTCGACACCGCTGGCCAGGCCTCACTTGCGGCGCTCCTGCCCCTCACCCCTGGCATCGATCGTGAGATCCAGATTCTCGATGGGCGTGAAGCCCCAACCGTGGTCCCCGCTCCGCTCGATCGAGTCGTCGCGGGGTGGCGCTCACATCTGAGCGAGGCCGCGGAGATCGAGCTTCCCGGCTGGCCAAAACATATTCCGGTGGCGCTCATGTCGAGCCTGCTCGGCGCTTCGACGGACGCACATCCTCCATTGCAAGATCGCGAATGGACGCCCGCTGATGATGCAGCGATTGCGGTCGCCTTGTCGGGTGTCGGGCTTGATTGGGCGGCGGCGACGGTCGTCGATCGTCTGCTGCCACATATCCAAGAAGGAAGAATTGGCCGAGACCGATGGCCCGAGGTCGGCGTGGCATGTGCGGCGATCGCCGACACGGAAATCGGCGCAGAGACACTCCAGAAACATGCCGATTCCGTCGTTGCCGTCGCCGGTTTCGTTCTCACAAACGCAGCCGTGGTGGGCGCAAAGCTTCCGGTCCTTCGCGCGATTCGCGCCGCTCACGGCCCCCTCGCAGCAGATGATGCCGCATCGATCGTCGGCGCGCCGGTCAGCGCCGTCGATGGGGTAGCGATGGCGCGCCTGGGAATTCCAATACCGGCGGAGAGCGCCGCCGAGGTAGACCAGATTCTTGACGGCGCGTCACGGCCGCTCGATGCGAAGACGATCGGTCTTGGGCTCGTCGCCATGTCGGGTCTCTCGAGGTCATTCGAACCCGTCGTCCCCATCCGCTCGCTCGCCGGATCCACCTGGCGTTGGCCGCGCAGTGCGTGCGGCGATAGCCCGCATGCCCGCGCCTGGTTGCTGATCGGGCTTCGTTCGTTGTGTCTGTCGGAATACCCGGGCGGTCCAGGGGACGCTCCGGTGGCGCTGTCGACCCCGTCCGATATCGACGTGCTCCCAGGCCTCCAGAGTTCATGGCTCGGGCAGAATCTACGGTTCAGCAGATTGCCCACATCTGCCGGATCACTCTCGATCGCACTTCGCTGGCACGGCGAGCGGCCGGCCCTGCTGTGGGAGTTTCATGGCGAGTCCGATCACCCATTCACGCTCACCTGCCTATCCATCGACCCTTCGTGGTCGACATCGCAACGGTCCGGAGAAGCGCTTCTGGAGGCTCCTACCCACCTCCGCGTCGACGCGCCGAAGTCGCTGTTATGAGGCAGCTGCGGTGAACGGCCACGTCCGACAGCTGCGAACGTCGCTAAAAAAATCGTCCCCGGGTTTGCGCCACGAGCGCGCTTTTTGGGAAGCGGGTTTCGACATTGTTGCAGGCATGGACGAAGTCGGAAAGGGCGCGTGGGCCGGTCCGCTGACCGTGGGCGCGGCCGTTGTTCCCAAGGACCGTCGGATCTACAAGGTGCGCGACTCGAAACTGCTGACCGAAGACGAACGCGAGAGCCTCTTCGATCGAATCGCCGGTTGGTGCGATGCGTGGGCGGTTGGCCATGCCAGCCATTCCGAGTGCGACGAGCTTGGGATGTCGGCCGCGCAACGACTGGCGGCGCAGCGAGCGCTCGATGGTCTCGGTGTGCCTGCAGCGAAGGTCCTCCTCGACGGCAAGTGGGACTTCGTCGGTGGAGATCGAGCAACGACGATCGTTCGCGGTGAGCGAGAAAGCCTGTCGATCGCTGCGGCGAGCATTTTGGCCAAGGTGACTCGCGACCGGATGATGCGAGAACTCGATGCGGATTATCCCGACTACTGGTTCGATGAGAACAAGGGGTATCCGTGTCACCGACACCGGGCGGCGCTTCAGCACGTCGGGCCGTCGGTCATACATCGCAGGAGCTGGGCTTTCATGGACGCGTTGGCGTGGCGCGGCGTCGAACGGTACGTCCCGGACAACGGCCAAGGAAAACTCTTCATATGACACGTCGGGTCATCCTCGTGGTCTGGACCTTGGGCATCTGGGGGAGTCGGATCCGAAACATCGTGGCCGACGACGAACTCGTCGGAGGAGAACGTGCGCTCGCCCTCGGTGTTGCGGGCGCCCTGCTACTCGCCGCGGTCGCCACGGCTTTCGCCCTTCGCCTTCGGGCGAGCTGGCTGGGCCCGGCTCTCCTTTCGCTGGTGGTGCTCGGCATCGCGCGCTGGACGCTTCGGGGGCCCATCATCTTGTTCGGCGACGAGTGGGAGACGTCCTTCAAGGTCGTCCACACCGTCTTGTGGCTCGTGACCGTGGCCCTGAGCGTGTTCGCATGGCGTGAGCACCAGGCCGCTCGTCGTTCCTAAGCGCACGCTGCTCGGATACCCTCTCGGCATGGGTCAGCTCGTCACCGTCATCGAAAAACCATCGAACCGGCCAGGCATCGTGCGCTTTGTGCTCAACCGTGCGCTGACGGGTATGGGCCACGAACGGTTCACCGCTGAGAAATCGCCTGTCGGTGACCGACCTGCAGATGAACTCGCACGTCGTCTACTCGCAACCGGTCAGGTCGCTGGTGTCTCGCTGAACGGCAACGTCGTAACGGTCGAACTTTCCGAATCGGACGCTTCGGGCCTCAAGCAGATCATCATCGATCTGTACACGTACTACGTGCCGGGCGTTGAGATCCCGAGCGATGAAGAGTTGATGGCTCAGGTCGAAGGCTGATCGTCGATCCGGTCGAGCCAGTGTTGCGTCACCCAAGAATGCATTGCGATACCTGACGCGACGCCGGCGTTGATCGAACGCGTCGAACCGAACTGTGCAATAGAACACACACGTTCGGCGCGTGCTCTGACCTCGCTCGACAAGCCCGGCCCTTCCTGACCGAACACCATCACACATTCCCTTGGCAATACCGTCTGCTCGAGTGCGAACGATCCCGGCAGGTTGTCGATGCCGATAATCGGTAGATCGCCCGCGCCAGCCCACGAAACAAACTCGTCGACCGTTGGGTGGTGCATCACGTGGTGGTAGCGATCGGTGACCATTGCTCCACGTCGGTTCCAGCGCCGTTTACCGATGATGTGTACGCCCGCCGTATTGAAGGCATTCGCGTTGCGTACCACCGTGCCGATGTTGAAGTCATGCTCCCAGTTCTCGATCGCGATGTGCAACGGAGAACGTGACCGATCGAGATCGGAGACGATCGACTCCCGAAACCAGTAGCGATACCGGTCGAGGACGTTGCGTCGGTCGCCTTCAGCCAGGAGCTCAGGGTCGAAGTGGGCTTCGGTCGGCCATGGCTCGGGGTGTGGTCCAACGCCGACCTCAGGTTCGTTCACGGTGGCATTCTACGAGGCTTGCCTACCAGTCGAGAAGAGCGCTGCCGTCGAGCGACTTGAGCAATTCGCTCGCACTACCGCTCGGCGTTTGCCTCGAAGGGTTGGCCACGCCGAAGTCGAACCCGTCGATCGATTCGTCCGGGAGTTCGATGGCTCGGGAGTAGAAGTCGGCTGCAGCGGCGACGCTCTCGGAATATTCGATGTCGTGGTTGTATGCGAAGTAGGCCTGTTCTCGCCCCTCGGGCGTGGCCATCGTGTTCGTGGATTCACACAGGTAGCGAGCTGAAGCGAGAGTGGCGTCATAGACATTCTGTGGATCTGTGTCGTCATCGAGGTTTCCATCGGCTTCGAAGCGGCGCCAGGTCTGTGGGATGAACTGCATTGGCCCCACTGCGCGGTCATAGACGATGTCTCCGTCGAGGCGGCCATCATCGGAATCCGGAATCAGCGCGAGACGCTTGATGATCTGCACAGGTGAAGCCTCGGCATCACCGAGCGCTGCGGGAGGTCCATCCGGTGCGTTGCCTGGCCCGGTGTTCGTCTCTTCGGAGACGACAGGGATTTCGATGGACTCGGTGCGATCACCGGGCTCTGGGAGCACGACGCCATCGACGAGGAACTCGGCGCCAGACAAGATCCGACCATCCAAGGCGGGCCCTAGGATGTCGTCCGTCGTGTTGCCGTTCCAGTCGAGTGTCGACTGTCCGAAGTGGCCATGGATGCTTTCGATCTTTCCGATACCTGCGAGCATCCACCATTCGATCGAGCAGCTCGGATTTTCGTCGATCTGAGCGCGCGCCGCGATGACGTAAGCGTTGAGGGCGACCAGCGGGATGTCGGTGCCTTCGATGAAATCGGGAAGCCGATCGTGCATGGCCACCTGATAACTCGCGGCTGTTTGATCGAGCAGGGCCCGGGCTTCTCGAAGGTGTGCGAACAGTTCGTCGCGTTCTCGACGAAGCACTCGCAATTCACTTCGGACGACTCGAAGATCCTCCTCCAGGTCCGCACGGCTAGCTCGCCGTTCGGTCAGCTCGGTCTCGCGGTTCGCGATCTGTATGACTTGGTCAGCGCGGATCACATCGGTGACGACCCTCTTCTCGCTCAGTCCAGAATCCGGCACGCTCAACGCGGTATCGATTTCGCCCTCTGAGATGAACGCGCGAACCGCGAATTCTGCAATGGCGGCCTTGAGGATTCTGATCTCCTCGGTCAACCGTTCTTCCTCGCGGTGTTCGTGCGAGATTGCGTTGTTGAGCCGGCTCACATTCGGTCGACGAATATTGATGGACAGCGCGGCGATGTCGATGTCGCTGGCAAGTGTTTCGATCGCTTGGAGGACTCGGACATGGCGGTCGACGAATGGCTGCAGGTCTTGGCCTTCGACGGTGATCTCATCGATGCCAGACGCGAAGACCGTGCTGTTGTGAAGTGTGTCCGGGTCGAAATCGGGTGCGGGGAGGAGCGAGCTGGGGTCGAGGTCGAACAACTCTACGGGGTCGACCCATTCCACATCTTCGGGAAAAGGTTCGGCGTCGGGTGAGTAGCCGATCAGCTCCTCGCCTTCAGCCGCCCCTGCGGGAGTGGCACTCAATGCAGGTGAGAACATGGCGACCGCTAGGACCGCGGCGATCAGGGCGCGCGGAACCCTGCGAAATGACGACATTCAGTCCAGTTCGGCAAGTACCGGAGGATCATTAACCTGCAATTGTTTGATGAGGTCATCGTGGGTGGCTCGAGCTGACTCGGCGCTCCTGACCGAGACCACTGCGCCGTGTTCGAGGTCGTCGATGAGATGGTCGATTCGACGAACCTCAGCAATACCTCGGTCCTCATGGATGTCGAGCCGTCGGCGGCTGCGCAACGCTGCACGTCCTTGCCAAGTCGCGGTGGTGTGGAGATGTCGAATTGGATCAAAGATGGTCCGAAGCGGCTGACTCTCGACCCCGAGTTGGTAGGCGAGGAACCGCATCTGTGCAGCACGTTCTTCGAAGTGATCAGCACGGGCATCCCAATAGTGCATCGAATGCTCGAGTTCACGAATTCGGTGCTGTTCGAATGCAGCGGACATGGACACCCCTTAGGGAAAGTACTGAAAAGCATTGAAACACATTGAGAAGGAATTCGACGAATTAGGTATTGCAAGGGACGAACAAATGTTCGATACTGGGAATTGTGGGCTTTCCAGAAGAGATACATGATCAGGTTCGCCGGATTTCTCCAGTCGTTCTCGCAGCCGAACAAATCCTTCCCGTGCCAGAGATCTTTCACACCTTGTTGCCGGGCGGAGGGTTACAACGCGGGTGGACAACGTTGGTCGATGGCGGGCCATCGGCCCGTGCTTTGGCTTGGGCTCTCTTGGGTGGGGTGACAACCGCTGGCGGGTGGATAGCTACGGTCGATGTCCCCGGCATCAGCCTCGCTGCAGCGCGCGAGGTCGGGGTGGCCATCGAACGTGTCTTGGTCGTTACCAGCTCGAATCCCGATACCTGGTCAGCGTCTATTGGGGCACTTATTGGTTCGGTCGATGCCATCGTGCTCGGTTCGCCGCTTCATCGAGTCCAACCGAGTGAATATCGACGGATGGCTTCGCGCTGTCGTGAGCGGGGGACGGTGTTGGTCGAACTCACACCAGATCCAGCACTTCGTCAGTCTCGCCAACGTGAAAGGCAGCTTCAGTACGACGTCTCGTTCATGGCCGAACCGGTCGAGTGGCAGGGGCTTGGATTTGGCCATGGCTGTTTACAGGCGAGGAGTCTCGACGTTTCGGTCTCGGGTCGACGTACCCCGGGTGCAGGCCGTCATGCCCGCTTCGAACTCCCTGCCATAGACGGGGAATTGCGGCGTATAGAACTCCTAAGGCCAGAACTCGTCGCAATCCCCTGACAGTGAGTATGCCGCAGAGGGTTTTGGCGTTGTGGTGCCTGGATTGGCCAGTTGTTGCCGCGGGAATCGGGCCGGACGTAGCGGGTGCAGTGCTCCAGGCAAATCGGGTGGTGGCGTCGTCAGAGGCAGCACGTTCGGTCGGTGTTGTGCGTGGAATCCGCCGTCGGGAAGCGCAGCGTCGATGTCCCGAGTTGGTTATTGCCGAGCGCGATCTAGCTGCCGAAGCACGGTCCTTCGAGGCGGTTGCCTCGGCAATCGAACGGTTCACACCCCGCCTAGAACTCACCCAACCCGGAACGTGTGTGTTTCCAACCGTTGGGCCCTCTCGATACTTCGGTGGCGACCAATCGTTGTCCGAACAGATTCTGGAGGCCGTCGATGAAGTGCTCGATGGCCAAACGACATGCCATATCGGTATTGCCGATGGCATCTTTGCTGCCCGACTGGCCGCCCGTATGCGAGTGATTGGCCCATACATTGTCGACCCTGGCGAAAGCCCCAGGTTTTTGTCCCCGCTACCGGTCACAACATTGGAGCAGCCCGAACTCACCAACGTTCTCTGGAGGTTGGGACTGCGGACACTTGGCGATTTTGCTGCACTCGATCCATCCGATGTCCTTGGCCGGTTCGCTCGAGAAGGCCTGCATGCGCACAGTCGTGCATCGGGTTCCGACGACCGCCCAGCCAATGCCACCGATCCGCCCGAGGACATGTCGGTATCACTTTCATTCGATCCGCCGATCGACCGGATCGACCAGGCCGCGTTTGCTGCGCGTCAACTGGCCCTTGAACTCGACGCGAAACTGCAACGACGGGGAGCAGCGTGCAGCCGAGTCACCATCGAGGCCCAAAGTGAGCACGGCGAAGAATTCATTCGTGGCTGGCGTCACGAGGGAGCGTTGTCGGTCGCTGCAATGACCGACCGGGTTCGCTGGCAACTCGATGGATGGCTAAATGCAGCACCGAATGTTCGTCCATCGGGTGGGCTGAGTTTGTTGGTGCTCCGGCCAGAAGATCTCCTTCCGGCCGCAGGACGGCAACTCGGATTTTGGGGAGGGGAAACCGAGGCGGATCAACGAGCGGGTCGGGCGGTTGCTCGCCTCGAAGCACTGGTCGGCGTCGAGAACGTACAGGTCGCCGAATGGAGAGGAGGGAGAGAGCCCGACGACATGATCCGTCTCTTGCCGGCGGGCACCGTCGACCTGGCCGAGCGGCAACTCTCGATATTCGATGAGCGTCCTTGGCCGGGGCAGCTCCCGGCCCCGTCGCCCGTCGAGCTGTTCTCCAAGCGCCAGATCGACGTTGTTGACGAAGCCGGGGTGCGCGTCAGCGTGTCGGGCCGGGGCGAGATTTCCGCATCTCCCACACGGGTGTGTCGCGATGGGAAGCAGTGGCGAGAGATCGTTTCCTGGGCAGGTCCGTGGCTGCTCGATGAACGATGGTGGGACCATGACCGCTTCCGGCGACGGGCCCGGTTCCAGCTCGTCGACGAAGATGGCACCGCGCTGTTGGTGTTTGTCCAAGGAGGTCAATGGTGGCTGGCTGGGACGTACTGAGCTCGTCTCGATAGGGTCAGTGCCATGAGCGCAGAACGCGAGTACCTCGACTGGCAGACCTACGGAACGGCGGCCCGCGAATTGGCCCAGCTCGTTGCCGATGACGGATACCGCCCAGACATCATTCTCGCCATCGCTCGCGGCGGCCTTTTTGTTGCCGGGTCGCTCGGATACGCGCTGTCCGTCAAGAACCTGTACGTCATGAACGTCGAGTTCTACACCGGCGTCGAGGAGCGCCTGGATGTTCCCACGACGCTCCCGCCCTACCTCGACAAGTTTGACCTCACCGATTCCAAGGTGCTCATCGCCGATGACGTCGCCGATACGGGACACACGCTGCGTCACGTCCACGACTTTTGTGCCGACGTCGTTGGCGATGTGCGATCGGCATGCCTCTACGAAAAGTCCCATTCACTCATCAAATGTGACTACGTCTGGCAGCGCACGGACCAATGGATCGAGTTTCCCTGGTCGACCGAGCCCCCCATTGTTGGTGGTGGCGCCAAGGACGCCTGATGACGACCATCCGAGTGCCAGCCTCATCGGCAAACTTGGGGCCCGGATTTGATGTGCTCGGCATGGCGGTGGACCGCTATCTCGAAGTCGAATTTGCCGAGGAAGGCATCGGCAGCCCCGACCATCTCACCATGCGAGTATTTCAACAGTTCGGCGGGACCGGCGGTCTGAAGATCAAGTCGACAATCCCGCCCGCTCGTGGGCTGGGGTTCTCCGGTGCAGCTCGCGTTGCCGGCCTGCTAGCCGCAGCGGTGCAAAAAGGTGCCTTACTAGAAGACTGTCGTCGTTGGCTGTTTCTCGAAGCCACCGAACTTGAGGGTCACCCCGACAACGTCGCGCCATCGGTATTCGGCGGCGTAACGGTCGCGGTTGGCGATCGGGTCGAACAAGTGCAGCTCGGGCTTCAGGCGAACGTCGTGCTCTGGATACCCGACACATTGTCGGGCACAAAAGAGTCGCGCGGGAAACTACCGAAACACGTCTCGATGGAAGATGCAGTTTTCAACATGGGCCGAACATCGCTGCTTATCGCGGCGTTGACGAACGGCGACACCGAGTTGCTCGCATTTGCCACCGAAGATCGGCTCCATCAAGAGATCCGTTTGGCCAGCCTTCCGAACACGGCAGCAGCCATCGATGCAGCGAAAGAGGCCGGAGCGTGGTGTTCATGGCTGTCGGGCAGTGGTCCTACCGCCGCGGCGCTGTGTGAACCAGCGATCGCCGCCAAGGTAGCGGCTGCAATGCCTCCCGGCGGCGAGGTGAGCATTTCCCACATCGATATGCGTGGAGCGGTTTGCGAGTGACCTCAGCCGACGATGGCGATTTGATCGACGCCACGGAGAACTGGTTCGTTCACAACGGGATCCCTCACTTCATCGATGACTTCACCGCATCGGAAGATGTGTGGACTCGAGCGGTTGGTTTCCTGACCTTCGTCTTCTTCAGCGAGATGTTTCTGACCTTTGGACGCGATGTGAGCGGGTGGCAGCAGCTCGGCGCGTTCATCGGCGGGCTGGCTCTTGTCGGCGCAGGCATCGTCGCGGTGAACCGACTGCGCGGTCGGAGCAACTTTGCCCGACCCGAGGAGATCGGCATTGGCGAGTTGGCGCTCTTCGTCACCATCCCACCGGTGCTTGCGTTGATCGGCGGGCACCGGACCACGATCGAATTTTTCGGTGTCGTTTTGCTCAACATTCTGGTGCTGATCGGCATCTATCTCGTCGTGTCCTGGGGGCTGTTCTCCATGGTGCGCTGGGGCCTCGTTGCAATGTGGGTTCACCTGACTCGCGTTGTTCAACTGCTGGGGCGCGTCCTTCCACTGATGTTGCTTTTTTCAGCGTTTCTGTTCCTGAATGCAGAGATCTGGCAAGTGGTTAACGACCTTCCGCTCGTCCTGTTCTCAATCGTCGTCGGGGCGCTCGTCTTCATCGGCCTGAGTTTTTTGATCGGATCGATGCAAGGTGCTATTCACGGGCTGCGGTTCTTCGATGATTGGGCGGAAGTCGGTCGCGAACTCGACGGCACGCCACTCGAAGGATGTGATACTTCGGTCTTTCCCGGGAGCCCCGAACATGTGCCGCTGGGTCGCGCAGCGCGAACGAACTTGACCCTCCGACTCGTCGTTGGACTGAGTGCGCAGGTCTTGCTCGTGACCGGGTTGATCTTCGGCTTTTACGTCCTCTTCGGGGTTCTCACCGTGCGCGAGGACACCGTGCTTCAGTGGACGACCCTCTCGTCGTCGGCCGATGTCACTCTGGGCTCGTTCTCGCTGAATGGTGAAAGGATGATCGTCACCTCGCTCCATCTCGTTACCGCCGGATTTGTGGCGGCGTTCAGTGGGTTGCAGTTCGCCGTATCGCTCGTAACCGACGACACGTACCGAGAAGAATTCGTGGCTGAGAGCAACGCCGAAGTCCGTCAGGCAATCGCGGTTCGGGCGGCGTACCTGAACCTCGTCAAATCATCGACGTAACGTTAGGGGAGGTCGCCGAGGCGCTGGAATTGACGACCGGATTCGTCGAAGTTCTCTGGCGAGAGCCACTCGCGGAGTCGGCGAGAAGTTTCTGTCCAATCGGCATTGGTCATGGCGAACCATGCCGTATCTCGGTTTCGTTCCTTGTAGTGCGTTGCGTTGCGGAACGTGCCTTCGTAATGAAATCCCAGACGCTCTGCAGTATTGCGTGAGGCTTGATTCAACGCGTCGCACTTCCACTCGACGCGCCGGTATCCCGACTCGAAAGCGTGGTCGAGAAGAAGCGTGATGACTTCGGTCGACACGCGAGACCGCTGGACCATTGGGGAGAGCGTCACCCAGCCGATTTCAATCACCCCGACATCGGGCTGGCAGCGTAGATACGACAAGAATCCGTGGACCTCATCATCGACGATGACGGCGTACGGCTGGCTGTCGCTCGACTTGTTCATCGCGTCGATCAGCTGGCCAATTTCTGCGGCGTCGGTGAAGGGGCCGAGCGGAAGGTATGTCCACAAAGAGTCTTCAGCGAACTTGAAGGTGTGGAGCAACGGGATGGCGTGTCTGGTGCGCTGCAGCGGCTCGAGACGAACGTACCGACCACGGCGCTCGACGTGTCCGGGCATTGAGGGCGGAGTCCAACGGCCAAGATCCTCACCGATTGGTTGCCCGAAGCTGTTGGTGCGAACCATCCCGTCAACCTAGTGGTCGCGGAAGACCTCGGTAGCTTGTCGACCATGGTTCACATCGATTGCAGTCACAACATCTCCGATGGCATGGTCACCTATCCCGGGTTACCTGCGCCGATAGTCAGTTCACATCTCACACGAGAGGCGGCCGAGGAGATCTACGGCCCAGGGATCACGTTCCAGATCGGGCTCATCGAAATCTGTACCAACACCGGCACCTATCTCGACGTGCCGTTTCATCGTTTTGCTGACGGGCATGACCTCGCTGGTTTGTCCCTCGACCGAGTAGCCACCGTGCCGGCGGTCTGCCTCGATTGGGTGGGAGGGTCGGTCATCGAGCTCACGGCTGCCGATGTCGAGGACTGTGCTGGCAAGGCAGTGCTCATCCGTACCGATCATTCGAAACATTGGGGCACCGACGCCTACTTCGAGGATCATCCGCATCTGAGCGCGGCCTCGGCCGAATTGCTCGTGTCCGCTGGCGTGGCTTGCGTGGGGATCGACAGCCTCAACATCGACTCGACCGAGGGTGGCGAACGCCCAGTGCACACGACGCTGTTGGGAGCCGAGATTCCAATCATCGAGCACCTGACGAACCTCGCGTCGCTTCCTGAACGGGGCTTCACATTCACCGCAGTCCCTCCAAAGATCGAAGGCGCCGGCACGTTCACCGTCAGGGCATTCGCGACGGTCTAGACCGCCTAGTTATTCGCACCGTTCCGGCGAGGGGAGCGGGTGATGAGAATTCCTAGTGGCAAGGCTGCGGGGTCAGACCCACCATTGCGGCTAGGTATATTGCAAGGAACTAGTCCTCGACCAGTGTGGATTTCGGCTGCTTCGCTGTCCTGGATTCTTGCCTGGGTCGCTGGGGCAGGGGCGAGCCGTCCGATTTCCATTGGTTGTCGGCGCGGCACAGGTTCTTGAGATTGGCCAGCGCTGTTTCGCCCTGCTTAGAACGGGGCTGATCGTGGTCGCCTTGGAGCCAGTCGGTGGGTGCATCGCATCGCGAACGACCTGGGCGCGCTCGTCAAGACCGTCAAGGCCGACGTTGCTGGTGAGGGCCTCAAGAAGGTGCCAAAGCCATATGACGAGGACCATCCTCGCGGCGACCTGCTTCGCCACAAGAATTTCCAAGTGCGTTGGAGCAAGAAGACTCCAAAGTCGATCACGACTCCGAAGTTCGCCGATTGGTGCGCTGGCGAACTCGAACGCACGAGCAAGATCCACCATTGGCTTGTCGAACACCTGATGTAGGCGGGACCGACAGATTTCGAGACTTGCGTGCGATAGACCCAGTCAGCCTGCGGGCATGAAAATGGGGGAGTTATGCACAAGGCAGGAACAACCGAAGGACTGCGGCCTCGACGGCGGAAGATCGGTGCGGTCATAGCGCTTCTCGCTGTGCTGGGCGCGTTGCTCGCCCCAGGCGTTGTGAGTGCTCAAGACGACAGCCCGGTGCTTCCGAGGTGGCTTCAGAGATTTGATGTTCCGCAGGATATGGAGATCCTTTCGGTTGGTGCCAATGGTCGGGTGACGTTCGAAGCGCCCCTCGCTCGAGTGTATGGAGAGGCTGGGGATGGGTTCGCAGTCCTCGCCGGTGGCGACATTATGAACGTCTGCAGGGATACCAAACCTGCCTCAATCGAAGGCGTGTTGTATCGCCGGAACGGTCAGTTCGTCACGACGTCCAAGCCTGGAGGAGTTGAGGTTCCGACGTTCGTCTACATACCGAACTCGGCGTATTCGAGTTCTTCGATCAGGTGTGTGGAGGCTGGTTCGGAAACAGCACACCGATCCCCGCGCCGTTTGCATCGGGACTGGAACTGCGAGTCGCGGACTGGAACCCGACGACGCCCGCTGTGATTGTGAATGCACCGACGATATTGCGAATCGAACAAACGTTCGCTAGGGTCGCGACTCTTATGGGGTGGCAGAATCCTCCGATTCCGTGGTCTGAGTTCGAGCAACGGATGTCCGACCGCTCCCCGACGCGCCCTGAGGGGGCTACCGGCGGTG
>JBLIMK010000031.1:0-33178 GCA_047638715.1 Verrucomicrobiales bacterium | reverse complement strand
CGGGCATTCACCTCATGGGTGTTGCTCCGAACACCAAAGCGATCAGCAGCTGTTTCCTCTTCGTTCTTCCCAATGGCCGGCCGATCGTCTACGGCGACTGTGCAGTACTTCCCGACCCCGACGTCGAGCAACTCGCTTCGGTCGCGATCTCTTCGGCTACGACGTTCGCTCAACTCACGGGCGAGGAACCGCGGGTCGCGATGTTGTCGTTTTCTACGAAGGGCAGCGCAGAACATCCCGCAGTCGACAAAGTGCGTGCGGCCACGATTCTCGCAAACGAGTTGGCGCCTGATCTCGAGATCGATGGCGAGTTGCAGTTCGACGCCGCATGGGTGCCCGGCATCGGCGCATCGAAGGCTCCGGGTTCGGCTGTGGCCGGCCGAGCCAATGTGTTCGTGTTCCCGAACCTTGACGCTGGCAACATCGCCTACAAGATCACCGAACGCCTCGGAGGAGCGCTCGCGTTCGGCCCGCTGCTCCAGGGTGTGAACGGCGTGCTCCACGATCTGTCCCGCGGCTGCTCGGCCGACGACATCGTGAACGTCGCCGTGATCGCCAGCCTCCAAGCCTGAGAGCGTGCTAAGAGTTGTCGGCCAGACGCTGAATACCCCGGCACAGGATGTCGACGATGTGTTCGAACGTGTCGTCCAGATCGTGAGGCCGAGGGTGTCCATCGCCGGCCTCGAGGTGCGCAAAGCCGTGAAAGGCACTTCGCAATGCCCGCGCGGCGTGGACATTATCGTCCGGCGTCAGCTCGTACCCAATGAGTGCCATGCCGAGGATTTCAACGATCGAATCGACCGCTTCTTCGAGCTCGGGGTCGTCGGCACAGGGATACCGATCGGTGGCTGCGAGAAGGCCAGGCCGATCCCGTACCGTGCCCCGCCACGCCCTACCCATGGCTCGAACTGCATCGTCGCCCGACACACCGACCGCCGCTTCTTGCAGCCGCTCGGCGAGAAGCTGACGACCTTCGAGGCTTAAGCTCCGCAAGAGCCCGTCGTAACCATCGACGTGTCGATACAGCGCAGGCTGGCTTATTCCAAGGTCGCGGGCGATTCGCGACAATGTGACAGCATCGAGCCCTTCCTCATCGGCGATCCGACCGGCGGTCGCGATCACCAGCGCCGCATCAAGTGGTGGACGGTTCTCTCGATTAGCCGTGGACACAGATTCCTTTTATTGAACCCTCTGACCATATCGTTGGAGCACGATTTGATGCGGGTGCTCAGCACCCTCGGGCTTCACAGGAGATGTATTGGGTGCAACGGTGCGACGTGCGTGAGCCGCTGGGCTTGAGACCGACACGAATAGCCGGTAGCGACGACGTTCTGCTTGCCGCGAACGGCGTCATCCCAGCCCAAGTTCCACAGCGATTTCGACATCGCCTGGTTCTCGACTTCGTGACCGAAAATGCCGGCCATCCCACAGCAGCCAAGGTCGGGCGTTGAGGTTCGATAACCCGCAGCATCGAGCACGTCGGCCCAGCGCCGCAGCGATTCGGGGCGCATGGCGCGCTCCGTGCAGTGGCCTAGTAGCGACACGCCCAGTTCCGAACGAGCAGCAGATTCGCGCAAACCCTCGCGCTGCTCGTGAAGGACATCGACGAGGTGTCGGACCCCCTTTGGATACGACGGATAGATGGCTGGGTACTCACGCTCGTGCAAAAGCGCGGTCGCTGGTTCGATGGCGACCGGGATTGCGCCCGCATCGATGATCCGGTCAATCAACTCGGCTTGTGCTTGCGCTGCCTTGGCGAAGGCCTTGCGTTTTCCCTTGACGTGATCGAACTTTCCGGACGCGACGAACGGGGAGAACGCGACACGAAACCCAAGTCGCGCCAACACGTTTCCCGCTTGTTCGATCGTTTCGGGCTCGAGCCGGTAGGTAAAGACGTCTCGCAGCAACACCACATCGGTGGGTTCTCTCGAGGTCCGGCGGCTGAACGTCGCAAACGCCGATCTCCTCACGCTCTTCTTTGGCACGGGAAGATCGACGAGGCCGAGCACCTGTCCGGCGGGCTTCGATCCGTAGCGGGCGAGCATTGGCGAGCTCGTCGCGACCGCGGCGAGCGATTCGAAGCGGCTTAGCAGCCCATGGCTGAGCGGCCGCCGCCTGGTTTCGTAGTACACCTCCAAGAATTTGCTCTTCAGCTCTGGGATGTCAACTTCCACAGGGCACGTTCCCGTGCAGGCCGAGCACGACAGACACTGGTGCAGGTTGGCGGCGAGCGCGTCTTCGAACGTTGGGTCGCCACCGTGCTCTCGGCGGACCAGAAAAGACCGCAAGAGGTCGGCCCGTCCCTTGGGCGAGAGCGCAGGGTCGCCCGATGCCTTAAACGAGGGGCACATTGGATCCGAGGGCCCATGTTGGTGGCACAAGCCGTTTCCGTTGCAAACAAAAGCATCGTGGAACTCTCGGCGAATCGTCACGGGTACCGCGCGATTCGCCTGTCCCCGCATGGGAGCTTCGTCGACCGCGATGAGCGGAGAATCGATGCCGACCGGCCGGTAGAGCTTGCCAGGATTGAACAGATCGCTCGGATCGAAGATCGTCTTGATCTGACGCATGAGCGAGATCGTGTCGGCGTGAAGAAATTCTGGTGCTACCTCACCGCGAAATCCCCTCCCGTGCTCGCCCCACAAAACACCCTTGTGCGATCTCACTACTTCGACCACAGCATCGGTGATCTGACGGACCAGGGCTTCGTGGCTCGGGTCGGTCGTGTCGAGCGCCGGGCGGACGTGGACACAGCCGACATCGGCGTGTCCGAACATCGCATACTCGACGCCGAATCCGTCGAGTGTCGCGCGGAATTCCGAGATGAAGTCGACCATCGACGCTACGGGCACAGCGCAGTCCTCGACCATGGCTGTCGGCCGTGCCGACATGGCAGGTGCACCAACTTCGATCTTCGCCACGAGTCCAACGGCGTCGGCGCGCACCTTCCACGCCGCGGCCTGTTCGCCAGGGGTCCGGAGGCTCAGGCTTTTCAGTGCCCTACCGTTGGCCTCGATAGCGGCGTGCAGCGGCGCGTCTTCGATCGTCTCATCGCTGGAGTATTCGACCAGGAGAATGGAGCCCTCAACGTCACCGATCACGGCATCGAGCGCCGCCCAGGAAGGAGAGTCCCGCCCCGCGTTCAACGTTCGTTCGTCGAACGATTCGATGGCCGATGGTTGTGTCGCACGGAGCGCGACCGCGTCTTCCAGGGCGTCAGCGAACGTCCTATACGCGGCCACGATCAACGCCGTGTGCGTTGGCATGGGGGAGAGGTGGAGGGTTGCTTGAGTCGTAATACCGAGCGTTCCCTCCGCTCCGACGAGGAGCGCGAGCGGATTGAGGAGACCGTCGCGTCGAAGGCGGTCGATGCCATAGCCACTAAAGCCGCGAGCGAGCTCGGGAAGCTCGAAATCGTCTCCTTCGGCGATGTCGAGATCGAGGAGCGCCCGCCAGACTTCGCCAACTCGATCGGGGCCTTGTGCCCTGCGTTCAGCCTCCGCGATCGACACGGGTTCGGCGATGAACTCAGTGCCGTCGTCGAGGCAGACGGTGAGCGACAGGACGTGGCGGTGTGCTCGGCCATGCACCAGTGAACCTTTTCCCGCGGCATCGGTGGCGATCATTCCGCCGACCGTCGCACGGCTGAGCGTCGACGTGTGTGGCGCCCAGAACAGGCCGTGATCCTTCAGTTCCGCGTTGAGGGCGTCAGCGACGACCCCCGGTTCAACGATCGCGGTGCGACTCGACGCGTCGATGCTGATGATCGAGTTGAGGTTTCGTTTGAGGTCGATCACTACGCCGTCGGTGAGGCTCTGTCCGTTCGTCCCCGTGCCGCCTCCGCGCGCCACGATCGGAAGAGGATCGTCGTGCTGTGCATTCGCCGCGACGAGCGCATAGATCTCGGCCGGCGTAGTGGGCAGAGCGACGCCGGCTGGCCGAATCTGGTAGATCGAATTGTCGGTCGAATAGACCGTGCGTGTGACCTCATCGGTAGCAACGTGTTCGGCGAACGACGATGAAGAAATCGATCTCATGGAGACAGCTTCCCATTCGGGAATACCGTGCAGTACACCAGGAGGAAAATCATGCTGTGTCAGCACTATGAGACCGGGCTCGCAGGGGCCGATACCGCCTTCAGCGTCGATGCGTCAAACATCACCTTCGGCGCTGGCTGCCTACGTGAGGCGGGCGACGTTGCGAGGTCGCTCGGCATTTCGCGGATCGCTGTCTTCACCGACGCTGGTCTCGCTTCCACAGAACATGTGGCGGCCGTTCTCGATTCGCTGAGCGCTGCCGGCATCGATATTGCTCGGTACGACGACGTTCTCGTCGAGCCCACAGACGCATCGTTCCAAAAAGCGACCGCGTTCGCGATCGAGGCGAAGGTGGACGGGTTCCTCTCCATCGGTGGTGGCTCGGTCATCGATACCGCAAAAGCCGCGAACCTGTACAGCACCTACCCAGCCCCTTTTCTCGACTATGTGAATCCGCCGATCGGTGCTGGCGTGGCCGTGCCGGGGCCACTCCTTCCGCACATCGCGTGTCCAACGACATCGGGTACGGGCAGCGAATGCACTGGAATCGCGGTTTTCGATCTTCTCGAGATCAAGGCCAAGACCGGCATCGCGTCAAAGATGCTTCGCCCAACGCGCGCCCTCATCGATCCCGAGGTCACCAGCACGCTTCCAGCGAACGTGGTCGCAGCGTGCGCGTTCGATGTCCTCAGCCATGCTCTAGAGAGCTACACCGCTCGGCCGTTCTCCCAGCGTCCGGCTGCAGCGGCGCCGACGCTGCGACCCTCAAGCCAAGGGGCAAACCCATGGAGCGATCTGGGGTGCGCCGAAGCTCTTCGCCTTCTTGGCCATTACCTCGTGCGCGCTGTCGACGATGTCACTGACATCGAGGCGCGCCACCAGGTGATGTGGGCGTCCACGCTCGCAGGGATCGCCTTTGGCAACGCTGGCTGTCACGCTCCGCACGGCATGTCGTACTCGGTCTCGGGACTCGTCAAGGACTTCCAACCCGACGGGTACCCGTCGACCGAGCCAATCGTGCCACACGGCATGAGCGTGATCGTCAACTCGCCGTCGGTGTTTCGGCTCACCGCAGAGCAATCGCCCGAGCGCCACTTGGACGGCGCTCGTTGGCTCGGAGCCGATCTCGCCGATGCCGGACCGTCGGAAGCCGGTGAGGTGCTCTCCGAGCAGATCATCGCACTGATGAAGCGCACGCGGATGCCGAACGGTCTGGTTGGTGTGGGCTACGACGAGGGAGACATCGAGGATTTGGTCGAAGGGTCGATGAAGCAGCGTCGACTCCTCGACAACGCGCCCATCGAGGTCGACGAAGAGACCCTCACCGCCATGTACGCCGGCGCGATGATGTATTGGTGACGAGCGGGAAGGTCAGCTGAGCATCGAGGAGCGCTAGCGACGAATTGCGACCGCTGGAGCGAGGGACGAGCGGGAAGGTCAGCCGATTTGAAGATCGCTCAGCTTGTCGAGACCGAGTGTCTCTCGGATCTCGTTGGCTGAGGCGATCGCTTGTTCACCGATTGCTTCGATCCGTTCGGGTGTCATGCGGACCGTTGGCCCTTGCACCGCAATCGCTGCGACCGCAACACCATCGGCATTGCGGATCGCAGCACCCACGCAGCTGACGCCGGGGATGCTCTCTTGATCATCGATACTGTAGCCGCGCTCCCTGACACCAGCGAGGTCTTTCTCGAAGTCGACGAGTGACGTGATCGTCGTTGGCGTGACCGACCGAAAGTCGAGCACGGGCAACGGCGCGTCGGAGAAGGCGAGCAGCGATTTGCCCATCGAAGAGCAATGCATCGAGATGCGAGATCCCGATGGCTGGTCGAATCGGAGTGGCTGCACCGACTCGACCCGCAGAATGACGACGACTTCGTTACCGTCTGCGACCCCCATGTTCACGGACTCGCCCGTGATGCTCGCGATGCGTTCGAGGATGGGCAAGGCACGGTCGAAGCCCCACGATTCTCGTGCGCTCTGTCCGAGGACGTGGGCGGCATGTCCGAGGTGGTAGCGCTCGGTCTCTGCGCTCTGCTCTAAGTATCCGCTCTGCACGAGCGCCCGGACGATTCGATGCACGGTGCTCGGACTCAACTTTGACAACGAAGCGATTTCCGTGATGCCTTGTTCAGGCCTCGTTACGAAGCTCGAGAGCACCTGGAGAGCGCGGTCGATGGCCTTCGTCCCTCCGACGCTCTTGGCGACATCAGAATTCTCCGATGTTGGTCTTCCCACCATCTGCATCCTTCCGTGCTCAGAACATTCATGACCGTATGTTTCCCGATAAGAATGCAACAGAGCGGTGTGGAGTGGCTACTCGTGGCAAAACTAGAACCTTGATTCCACCATGTGGAATGGCCCTGTTTAGCCAGCTAGAGTTTACTTCGAACAACGAGTATGGGGAAATGGGGAAACACGAGATGACACGAATGACACCCAGCGAGGCCTTCGTCGAGACCCTGGTTGCGAACAGCGTGGACACCACGTTCGGAATCATGGGTTCTGCCTTCATGGACGCGATGGACATTTTCGCCCCCGCCGGCATTCGCCTCGTGCCAGTGGTGCACGAGCAGGGCGCCGCGCACATGGCTGACGGGTATGCCCGAGTCTCGGGTCGCCACGGTGTGGTCATAGGCCAGAACGGTCCGGGAATATCCAACTGTGTCACCGCAATCGCCGCTGCCTTCTGGGCGCACTCACCCGTCGTGATCATCACTCCCCAGACCGGCTCGGGCGGTATTGGTCTCGGCGGCTTCCAAGAAGCCAACCAACTCCCAATGTTCGAAGAGTTTGTGAAGTACCAGGGCCAAGTCGACAATGAGAATCGTATGGCCGAGCTCACAGCTCGCGCCTTCGATCGAGCGCTCTCCGACATGGGGCCAACGCAGATCAACATCCCGCGCGATCGCTTCTACGGCGATATCGACGTGGAGATCCCACAGCCCAAGCGACTCGATCGCGGCGCTGGTGGCGCGAAGTCGCTCAACGAAGCGGCCGAGATGCTCGCAGCGGCCGAGTTCCCCGTCATGGTCAGCGGTGGTGGCGTGGTCATGGGCGACGCAATGGCCGAGGCTGTTGCGCTAGCGGAGCGCCTTGGTTGCCCCGTCGTCAACAGTTATCTGCACAACGACAGTTTCCCTGCGAGTCATGCCCAATGGACCGGCCCTCTCGGTTACCAGGGGTCCAAAGCCGCAATGAAGCTCATTGCCAAGGCCGACGTCGTTCTGGCGCTCGGCACGCGGCTCGGTCCGTTCGGGACGCTGCCACAGCACGACATGGACTACTGGCCAAAGGACGCCAAGATCATTCAGGTCGATGCCGACCACAAAATGCTCGGTCTCGTCAAGCCTGTGTCGGTTGCGATCCATGGCGATGCGGGCGAAGCAGCGGTCGCCCTCCTCGAGCGCTTGAACGATCGGACACTCGCCTGCGATGCGACCGTCGCTGAGCGTGCGGCCACGACGAAGGCCGAAAAGGACGCCTGGGAAGCCGAACTCGACGGGTGGATCCACGAGAAGGACGACTATTCACTTGAGATGATCGAGGAAGCCAAGAACGAGGAAGGAAGCTGGCTACATCCCCGCCAGGTGCTTCGCGAACTCGAGAAGGCAATGCCTCCGCGGGCCATGGTCTCCACCGACATTGGAAACATCAACTCGGTCGCAAACAGCTATCTCCGCTTCGAGGAGCCCCGCAGCTTCTTTGCACCGATGAGCTGGGGCAACTGCGGCTACGCGCTGCCGACGATCATCGGCGCCAAGGCTGCCGCGCCCGATCGTCCAGCCATCGCCTACGCAGGCGACGGCGCCTGGGCGATGAGCATGACCGAGATCCTCACCTCGGTGCGTCACGATATTCCCGTCACCGCGGTCGTCTTCCACAACCGGCACTGGGGCGCAGAGAAGAAGAACCAGGTCGACTTCTACGGCCGTCGTTTCGTTGCCGGTGAACTCAACGGAGGCGAAAACTTCTCCGAGATCGCCCGGACGTTCGGATGTGTTGGCGTCCGCGTCGACAACATCGACGAGGTCGGTCCAGCGCTGAAGGCCGCGGTCGATGCACAAATGAATGAGGGCAAGAGCACGGTCATCGAGATCATGTGCACGAAGGAACTGGGTGACCCGTTCCGCAAAGATGCCCTCTCAAAGCCAGTGCGTCACCTCGCCAAGTACAAGGACTACGTCTAACGCCGGTCCCGATCCGTTGTTCGCCGAGGACCCACTCGTAAGCCGTTCACTGGGACGACCGGGGTCAGACCCTTCCCATCCCATCGAAGTAGCGTGAGATTGTGATCGATCAGCCGAGCGAAGTTGTCAATGTCGAAGAGGTCTTTGGGTTTCGCTCCAATCTAAAGGTTCAGGCTTTTGCTGAGCCTTCCGAGTGGACTCCGGCGATCGACCCGGCATATTCGTTTGACCCTGAGGTGACGCTCGCGATCTTGGCAGGCTTTACGCACAACCGGCGTGTGCTTGTGCAGGGCGCACATGGCACGGGCAAGTCGACACACATCGAACAAGTCGCGGCTCGGCTCAATTGGCCCGCGGTTCGCGTCAACCTCGACGGGCACATCAGCCGCATGGATCTTGTCGGCCGCGACGCCATCGTTGTTCGCGACGGCGCACAGGTCACCGAGTTTGTCGAGGGCATGTTGCCGTGGGCACTACAGAACCCGGTCGCGTTGATCTTCGACGAGTTTGATGCTGGCCGGCCCGACGTGATGTTCGTAATTCAACGAGTGCTCGAAAAAGACGGCCGACTCACACTGCTCGATCAGAATCGGGTAATTGCACCACACCGATCGTTTCGACTGTTCGCAACGGCGAACACGGTTGGGCTTGGCAATCTGACCGGGCTGTATCACGGCACGCAGGTGCTCAATCAGGCCCAGATCGATCGATTCAACGTCGTGGCGACCCTCAATTACCTCGACCCGGCGAAAGAAGCGAAGATCGTTCTCGCCCAGGTGCCCGACGCCGATCCGGTGATGGTCGATCGGATGGTGGCTGTCGCCGGACTGAGCCGCGACGGCTTCGCTGCGGGCGACCTTTCCACTGTCATGTCGCCTCGTACCGTCATCAGCTGGGCCGAGAATGTGCAGATCTTCGGGGATCCCGCAACGGCGTTCCGTCTCGCGTTCGTGAACAAGTGCGATGAGGCCGAACAACCGCTCGTGGCGGAATACTTCCAGAGAGCTTTCGACGCCGAACTTCGGTGATCGGTATGGATCCGGAAACTCGTCGGAGAGAACGTAATGGCGCCGCGATCGTTCGCGCACTTGGACGCACACCCGACGCCGAATTCCGCGCTCGCCAGCTTGAGGTTCGCGATAAGCCGATCGCGATTGCGAGTCCGCATCTCACCTCTGCCCCCGACGAGCAAGAGGTGCCGGCCCGAGGCCTCTACGACGCGTTGGGCGTGCGGTTGCGCTACAGCGACCGGACGCTCCACGACTCGCTTCAACCCGATGACATCATTGCCCGGGTCGTCTTCGACATGCTCGAACAACTGCGCTGTGAGTCCCTCGTCCCCGACGAACTGGCAGGCAGCCGTGCGAACCTCGAAGCGGCGTTTCGCACGTGGTGTCAAGGCCAAGAGCTCACGTCCACGGCAATTGGCCTCCTGCTGTTCACCGTCTTGCAAATGGCGCGAGCTCGGCTGATTTACCCAATCCACGATGAGCTCATCGAGGATCAGATCGAGTCCACGAGAGCGAACATCTCGCCGATCATCGGCGTAGCGCTGAAGGGGCTGACGGAACACCGGAGCGACCAGGGATCGTTCGCTGTGCCGGCGCTCTCGCTGGCCGAGGCAATTCGCGAGATGGTCACGAGCGAAACCGATGAAGACCGGTCCGCCGAGGCTCAGGCTCAGGTGGCTTCGCTGGTCATCCCGCCGGAGTGGGGAGCTGAGGACCCGGCCGAAGGCGACATGCAGATCGGCGGTGTCTCTGGTTCTTCGGATGCGGAGCGAGAATCCCTCGACGACGTCGGCGGTTATCACGTCTTCACGCGAGAAAATGACGTCGAGCTTCAGGCGGCCGACATCTATTCGATCGACGTCCGACGCGAGCTCCGACGCAGCCTCGATGAGCAGGTCGCCGCGCAAGCGGTCAGCGCCTTCACCATTGCCCGCAGGCTCAGACAATTGTTCCTCGGATTCGAACGTGACGGCTGGCGAAGCGGTGAGGAGGAAGGTCTGCTCGACGGGGCCCGTTTGGGGCAGATCGTTGCCAATCCCACGAATCGTGCCGTGTTCCGCCAAAAACGCTTTCGCCCGGTTGCTCCCGCGGTCGTCTCGTTTCTGATCGACAACTCGGGGTCGATGAAGCGACAGCGTCACGAGACGGTCACGGTCCTCGTCGACACTCTCACACGCGCCTTGGATTTGGCGGGTGCGACCAGCGAAGTGCTCGGGTTCACGACGGCCAGCTGGAACGGCGGTGAGGCTCTACGCAAGTGGCGACGAGACGGTGAGCCAGCACAGCCTGGACGCTTGGCTGAGACGAGTCACATCGTCTACAAGGCAGCGGATACACCGTGGAAGCGCAGTCGACTCTCCGTGGCGTCCATGATGAAGACACAACATTTCCGCGAAGGGATCGACGGGGAGGCGATCGTCTGGGCCTATCGACGCCTGCTCGATCGGCCCGAAGCCCGAAAACTCCTCATCGTGATCAGCGACGGCGCTCCTATGGAGGCGGCCACGCTAAACGCGAACGGCGAAGCCTTCCTCGAATCGCATCTTCGGAGCGTGGCGCACAGGATCGAGCGTGAGCGAATCGTCGAACTCGGCGCGGTCAGCATCGATCAACCTGTCGACTCGGTTTTTGCCAAGAGCGTCGACATGGACCTCCGTGGCACGTTGACGTTGTCCGAGTATGGCCTGCTCGAACGCCTCTTCTTATCGCATCGATAGCGTTCTTATCGCATCGATAGCGCCCAGCACTAGCGTCGGTGGGATGCCCTCACCATTCCGGTTCGGTGTCCAAGCCATGGACTTCGGTGATCCATCGGTGCTTCGAGCCCTCGCACTTCTGGCCGAATCGCTCGGCTACGACGAGTTGTTTACGGCCGACCACCTCGGTGCACCCGACCCGTTTATTCCCTTGATGCTCGCGGCCGAAGCGACGACGACGCTTCGAGTCGGCCCGCTCGTTATCAACAACGAGCTTTATCATCCAGCGCTCCTCGCCCGGACGGCGGCGAGTCTCGATGCGCTGAGCGGCGGTCGGCTCGTGCTCGGTCTTGGGACTGGCTATATGCAGTCGGAGCACGACGCGATGAATATCGTGCTCCGACCCCCAGCTGAACGAGTGGACCGATTCGAAGAGTCGGTTACCGCCCTCCGTTTTCTCCTCGACGACGGCCGAGCCGAGGTGGACGGCGCGCACCACACGCTGTCGATCGACGATCTGGGTATCGCACCATCACAGCCCCGTGTGCCCTTCTTGATCGGCGGCCATGGTCGTCGCGTGGTCGGCATCGCCGGACGCCACGCCGACATCTATCAGTTCACCGGCTTGACCCATGGAGCCGGCGGCGCTCCTGAACCTGGGGGCTTCCGCTTCGCCGACCTCAGGCAACGGAGCGGCTGGCTCGAGGCGGCCGCCGGCGATCGTGCTGACCAGATCGAACGCTCCGCGCTGGTGCAGCGCGTCGTCATCGGCATCGGCGCCGAGATCGCCGCAGCCGAGGCGAGCGCTGGTTGGGGGTTGGACCGAGGAGAGCTCGAGGACTGTCCCTTCGGGCTGTTCGGGTCGGTCGAACAGGTCGTGGACAAGCTGTATCGCCTTCGGGATTCGATCGGGATCAGCCATTACGTCATCCGAGATGTCGAGGGATTCGCGCCGATTGTGGACGTGTTGGGCGGGAGGTGACGCACATCCGATGCATCGGATGTCCGGACCAAAATCTCGAGACCGAGGCAGGTTCAATCGGGCTCGTGGGCGGTCTTCATCCATACCGTCATTGCGATGTCCGACAGTCTGTTCTCGAACGTTCACCCCTACCCGGTCAACCTGCGTCTAGAGGGAAAGCCCGTACTTGTCGTCGGCGCGGGCAGCGTCGCTGTGCGCAAGGTCGGCCATCTTCTCGAGGCCGGAGCTGAGGTCACGGTTGTCGGCCCGGTGGTGGATGACCGTCTGTGGGGTTTGGTCGATGCTTATGCCGAGGGGGTCAGCCCCGCCTCGCTACATATTGAAGAACGCAGCTATCGGCGAAGCGAGGTCGCCGCCTACATGCTCGCAATCACGTGCACCGACGATGCCGAGGTGAATCGTCAGGCGCACGCAGATGGTGTGGTCGCTGGCGTCTGGGTGAATTCCGCCGACGATCCCGACAACTGCGACTTCACGCTCATGTCGGTCGTTCGCCGAGGTGACCTCCAATTCACGATCTCGACCGGTGGGCGAACGCCTGCGCTCGCGGTGTATCTCCGCCGCCGGCTGGAAGAAGAGTTCACCGAGGAATGGGCAGCTGTGGTCGATCTGTTGTCAGAAGCGCGCGATGAAGTTCGCGACAGTTTTGGGACCAGCGAGATCGCTAGCTGGCACGAAGCGATCGACGACTTGCTCTTCGACGTCGTTGTCGATGGACGCATCGACCGAGCGCGAGATCGTCTCCGATCTCATCTCGGGTTGGGGGTGGCAGCGTGACCGTCTACCTGGTCGGCGCTGGCCCGGGCCATGCCGACCTCTTGACGCTTCGGGCCGCTCGACTCCTGGCCAATGCCGATGTTGTTGTGCACGACCGGCTGATTGGCGACGACGTGATGTCGATGATCGCTCCGTGGGCGGAGCGCATCGATGTGGGCAAAGATCCAAACGGGTCGAGCGTGTCGCAGACAGCTATCAACGCGATCCTCGTCACGCAGGGCACACGACATTCGGTCGTGGTGCGGCTCAAGGGCGGCGATCCCTACGTATTTGGCCG
Source organism: Verrucomicrobiales bacterium (assembly GCA_047638715.1). Classification (GTDB taxonomy): domain Bacteria; phylum Actinomycetota; class Acidimicrobiia; order Acidimicrobiales; family SHLQ01; genus SHLQ01. Next base: position 20,208 of record JBLIMK010000031.1, on the reverse strand, counting down.
CGGCGGTGAGGAGGCGATCGCCCTCTCCGAGGTTGGACTCACCTGTGAGGTCGTCCCCGGCATCACCTCGGCGATCGCTGGGCCTGCGGCGGCGGGAATTCCGGTCACGCATCGAGGGGCGTCAAGCGGGTTTACCGTCATCACGGGATTCCAAAATCCAGAGAACCCGCAGCGCCTCGACTGGGATGCTGTCGCTCGTCTTGGGACAACACTCGTGATTCTCATGGGTGCGTCTCGGGCAGACCAGATTCGAGACCGACTCGTCGAAGCAGGCGCGCCAGGGAGGACGCCGGTTGCAATCGTCACGAGGGCTTGCCTCCCTACGCAGTCGGTCCAACGATGCCGACTCGACCAGCTCGGGCGGACCCCCATCGACAACCCTTCGATCATCGTGGTTGGCCCGACTGCAGCGCTCGACCTCGCAGCGATCGGAACACCATTCGCGGCCCCAACAGATCGCCTTCTCGTCCCTTCCACCCAAGGAGAGCTGCCATGGCAGTAATCGAACATCCCCACCTAGACCCCGAACCAGCAATCGATCTTCGACCGGGCGAAGTCACCAATCCCGACATCAGCGCAGATATCGACAAGTTCGAGACGATGCTGGCGGGCTACGTTTCAGGCGAGATCGAGGAGGATGTTTTTCGCGTCTTTCGTCTGACGAACGGCATTTACGGTCAGCGCCAGGGCGGTCAGAACCAGATGATCCGTGTGCGAATGCCGTATGGCACAATCACGGCCGAACAGCTCGATATGTTGGGATTCCTGGCCAAGAATTACTCGCGGCAGTGGGGCCACATCACCACTCGTCAAAATATTCAGATGCACTTCGTTCAACTGGAGAAGATCCCGGAGGTCTTGAAGCATCTCGGGTCGGTCGGGTTGACGACGCGCGAGGCTTGCGGCGACACGATTCGCAATGTTCAGGGCTGTCATCTGGCCGGCGCGTGCCCCTACGAAGTGCTCGACGTGAGCGCGTGGGCTGAAGCTGCCAACGACCACTTCATTCGAAATCCGATCGGGCAACGACTACCGAGAAAGTTCAAGATCAATTTCTCGGGGTGCGACACCGATTGTGGTCAAGCGATGTTCAACGATGCGGGCGTCATCGCGGTGACGAGAACGCTCGACGACGGAACGATCGAGGCAGGGTTCAGGGTCTTCGTCGCTGGGGGTCTCGGCGCGAACCCACATGCCGCCCTCGCAATTGAGGACTTCACACCAAAGGTCGAACTCCTTCCGACGGTGGAAGCGATCCTGCGGGTCTTCGAACAGACAGGAAATCGAGCCAACAAGCTTCGTGCTCGCATGAAATGGGTCGTCGATGAGCTTGGCTGGGAGGAGACGCAGACACGCATTCTCGCGACCCGCCGCCTGCTCGTGGCCTCATCGAGTTGGCCAGGTGGAATCCCCGAAGCGGTTCGTCGATCGGGCGATTCGCCTGCCGGACGGGGAGTGGGACCGGTGACGGCGATCGGCCAGGGGATCAGTGTTGCGTTCGGCGCGACGACTCCCTTTGATCGTTGGGAAGCCGCGAACGTCGTGCGCGGCGCGGCGAATGGCACCGTGTCGGCTTACGCGTGGTGCCGGCTCGGCGATATCACCGTGGCGCAGTTTCATGGCATGGCAGCGATCGTTCGAGATTTTGGCGTGGACGCGCGTGCGACGAATCGGCAGAACTTCATCCTCCGTGGACTCGACGAGACGAAGCTCGAATACCTGTACGAACGACTCGCCGAGCTGGACATGGCCGAGCCCGGTGCTGAACTCGTGCGAGATGTGGTGTCGTGCCCAGGCGCCGACACATGCGGGCTCGCTCTTACCCAGTCACGCGGATTGGCGAGCGCTATTGGTGAAGCCCTCGAAGAACACGGGCTGGCCGAGGTCGCTGGCGTCCGAATCAACATCAGTGGTTGCACTAACTCGTGTGGGCATCATCACACGGCCGACATCGGGTTCTTCGGCGTTGAGCGTCGAGCGCATGGGCAGAGCGCGCCTGGATACCAGATGCTGCTCGGAGGTCACGTCGGAAACGAACGAATCGAATTCGGCTCACGAGCATTGCGGCTTCCGGCGAAGGCCGCTCCCGAGGCTGCTGTTCGAGTGCTCCAGCGGTTCGTCGAAGAGCGTCACGCCGGCGAGGTCTTTGCAGGGTGGCTCGACCGAGTTGGTGGGGCTAACGCCGTGGCGGATCGTCTCGCTGATCTCGCCGTCTTTCCTGAACCGTCGGTGTCTCCCGACTTCTACGTCGACTTCGATGAGACAGGCCCTTACATAAAAGATGTTGGTGAATCCGAGTGCGCTACCTAGCCACACAACCAAGGGGCCAGCGGTCAGGGCACCTGACAAATGTGTCTATTTGTACGGATGGTGGTTAGGGTGCCGATGTGACGTTTCAGCTAGATCGTTCAAGCCCGATGCCGCTATGGGCCCAACTCGAAGCTGAACTTCGTGGACGCCTTGAGGCGGGCGAGTTCGACGAGGGCTTTCCCACCGATGCACAGCTCGTCAGTCGCTACGAGGTCAGTCGACACACAGTCCGGGAAGCCATCCGCCACCTCAACAAGACCGGCGTGCTGCGGCGCGAGCGGGGTCGTGGCACCGTCGTGAATCGCTCCGAATTCGAGCAACCGCTCGGTGGTCTCTACAGCCTCTTCAAATCGATCGAGGCCGCTGGGGTCGAACAGACGAGCACGGTGCTCGACGTCGGCATTCGCCGCGACCCTGAAGCTGCCAGTCGGCTCGGCCTCGACGAAGACGCAGACCTGTTCTATCTCGAACGTGTCCGGTATGCAGGCGACGCTCCCCTTGCGGTCGATCGTGCATGGCTGCCGCTCGCACTCGCCGAACCGTTACTCACCGCCGACTTCTCCCATACGGCGTTGTACGACGAATTGGAACGGGCCTGCGGGGTTCGACCGAACCGTGGCTGGGAGCGCCTGATGCCGGTGTTGCCGAGTTTCGCGGACCGCGACCGACTCGGCCTCAACCGGAATGACGCAGCGTTCTTCCTCGAACGGCTGGGAAAACACAACGACGATGTCATCGAATGGCGAACCACAACGATCCGTGGGGATCGGTACCGATTTGTTGCGGATTGGTCAAGGGACGACGGTGGAGGCCTGCAACTCCACGCCCAAGTTTGAGCAGTTTGACCTCCGCATCGAAGTAACTTCTGGCACTGCAAGCAGCGAAATGTGTTGCAGAATCAACACGGAATCGTTTACGTGGCGTTCGTCACCGTGTGTGCGGTTGGATTCGCCGCTCAACGTGCCTACGATTCCGCTCCGTGATGAACAGTTACGATTCCGTTACGTTTTCACGCCGCCCGGTCATACCGATCATCTTGTTGGCCACGGCCATTGTGGCGATCGTCGGTATTTCTGTCAGCGCCGCCCAAGACGCCGAACCCTCCTTGGTCATCGCTCGGGCCGCCGTTGCATACGAGCTGCCTCCGATTGTCGAGCAGATCGCTGCTCCTCCTTCCGAGGAGGTGCTCGAGCTCGTGGCGCAGATCGAGGAGCGTGATGCCCGGATCACCGTTCTCGAAGAGCAACTGGTCTTTTTGCGTCAGGCGCATCTCGCTAGCCAACTTCGTGACGACGAGCAGCAGGACAGGGTGCTCGCGGCCCACATCGTGAATCGAGAGACGCCCGAATTTCAAGCTGAGGCGATGGTCCAGTGGCGTGCGGGGTTCACGCTCGGAGGTGGCAAGAACCTGGCTGCATTCGAGCAGACGATCTTGCCATGTGAATCGGGAGGCGAACCGGACCCCGACATGGCGGTTGGCGCAACCGATGATTGGGGTCGTTCCCAGATCAATCGGCCGACCTGGAAAGTTCGTTTCGAATCTCTCACCGGCTCGAACTTCGAAGAGCACATAACCAACCCGATTCTGAATGGTTATATGGCTGCGCACGTCGAGCGACAGCAAGGGCTGAACGCTTGGACCTGCTGGCGAAAGCGTTAGGTCAGATCAGCGAGCAATGCCTGAGCGAGCTTCGGTAAGGGTTTGCCCGTAGGCCAAACTGCGCGCAGGTCACGTTCGATCGTCAGGTCCCGCACCTCGACCTCGACGAGTTGACCGTCGAGAAGTTCGTTGGCGACGGCGAGTCGACTGATCACCGTCGGCGAATTCCCGCTCAAGACAGCGCTTCGAACGGCTGAGGTTGACCCGAGCTCGAGAACCGAGACCGGGAGTCCGTGCCCGGCCTCTTGCAGCGCTTGCTCCAATGCTTCGCGCGTGCCAGAGCCCTGTTCGCGCATCACCAATGGAGTTTCGACGAGTTCGGACATCTCCACCGAGTCGATTTGCGCCCAGGGGTGCCCCGGTGGAACTACGGCGACCAGTTGATCGTGGCCAACGACCGCCTCCGACATCGTTGGGGTTGGCGTCGGTGTTTCGATGAAGCCGATATCGGCGTCGCCGCGCTCGAGTTGTACGAGTACATGTGTGCTGTTTTTGACATCGAGCGCCACCGTGTCGCCTGGGTGTTCTCTGGTGAATCGGCCGAGCCAGCCCGGGAGCAGGTACTCCGCGATCGTGTAGCTGGCGACGATGCGCAGACGCCCTACCTGTTCGGCCTTTAGAGCTGCGAGACCTGCTTCGAGCTCATGGGCAGCTCGCAGAATCGCGTCCGTCCACCCGGAGATGACCACGCCCTCAGGTGTTGGGACCGAGCCGCTCGGCGAGCGGGTCAGCAAGGTCACGCCGAGTTGGCGCTCTAGGTTTCGAATCCGGCTGCTGGCGGACGGCTGGGCGATGCCGTGAGTTCTGGCAGCGCGACCGAGACTGCCGAGCTCCACCACCGAAGCGTACAGATCGAGTGCGGTGAGGTCGGGAAAACTCGCAGAGAGTGGCATAGGCATAGATACTAGCTATGACGTCATTGGTCAGAGGTGTCTTCTATGACTCGTGCCCGGTCGACCAGAATGTTCGCGTGACAAAACTCGGCTTTCTTTTGGATAGCGACAATTGCATTGGCTGCCACGCCTGCACGGTCGCTTGTAAGAGCGAGCACGACGTGCCGCTCGGCGTTAACCGCACATGGGTCAAGTACATCGAAACAGGAACATTCCCCGATGTTGCTCGCAAGTTCAACGTGATGCGATGCAATCAATGTGAAGACGCGCCGTGCATGGCGATCTGCCCAACATCGGCACTCTTCCGCGCGGACAACGGCGTCGTCGACTTCCAGGACGACGATTGCATCGGCTGCAAGTCGTGCATGAACGCCTGTCCGTACGATGCGCTCTACATCAACCCAGAGACCAACACCGCGCACAAGTGCAACATGTGCAACCACCGCCTCGAGGTAGGTCTCGAACCGTCTTGTCAGGTCGTGTGCCCGACCGAGGCGATCATCATCGGCGACCTCGATGACCCCACCTCGAAGATCAGCCAGATGATCAGCCGCAACGATGTCGCCGTGCGAGCTCCGGAGCAGAACACCAAGCCGAGGGTGTTCTACAAGGGTGCCGACCAGGCTTCGCTCGATCCGACCCGCACGGCTATAGCGAACGACGGCATGATCTGGGCCGACACCACGAAACAGCATCCATCCGTGCCCGTGACGCTCGGGAAGAAGCCAATCGATATGGATGGTGTCGTAGCTCGTACGGCGTACACCACCAAGCACGAACCCACGTGGGGCCAGATGGTGTCGGGTTATCTCGTCACGAAAGCGATTGCCGGTGGTGCGATGCTCATCGCTGCACTGATGGTCTTGCTCGGCCATGCGGATCAGCAGGGTGCCGTCGGGATCATGGCACCCCTCGTCGGACTCGTGTTCCTCGGTATCACGGGCGCCTTGCTCGTGTTCGATCTGAAGCAGCCAACACGCTTCTACTACCTGATCACCAAGGGCAACTGGACCTCATGGCTCGTCAAGGGCGCCTATGTGCTTATGACGTTTGCGGTCGTCTGCAGCCTCTGGTTCCTCGCTGGCCTGTTCGAGAGTGACGGCCTCTTGAAGATCCTTGCCATTCCCGCAGCCATCACCGGCCTCGCCACTGCGGGGTACACCGCATTCCTGTTCGCACAGTGTGAAGGTCGCGACCTGTGGCAGACACCACTGTTGCTGCCAATGCTGCTCGCCCGCGCGGTCACGGCCGGAGCGTCAGCCTGGCTTCTCGCCGATCTGTTCCTCGAGGTTCGAGATCCTGATGCGGTTCGCTACGCCCTTATCGGCGGCGTCGTTGCGGTGCTGGCATTGAGCTGGATGGAGACGGTTAGCCACGGCAGTCGTCACGTCGAACTCGCCGTCCGTGCAATGGTCAAGGGGGAACACAGCTCCCTCTTCTGGGGTGGCCTTGCGAGCGGTTGTGTCCTGCCACTCGTGCTTGGAATCGTCGCCGTCACGACAGCCTCCAGCTCTGCCGCCGTGGCTCTCGGCGCCCTTGCGGGCATCGCTGCCTTGATCGGCATGTTCCTCTCCGAAACAGCGTTCATTCGCGCCGGCCAGTCCGTCCCACTCTCCTAAGTCCGAAAGCTCCCCGATGACCGATCTCGAGAAGTACCCACCGCTAGAAGACTGGCACGACGTCACGAGCCTCGACGCCAAGGCGTGGCCGACGAAGGTGGAAAAGCATCACACGCTCGTTCCGACGAGTTGTTTCAACTGCGAAGCGGGTTGCGGCCTCACGGCTTGGTTCAACAAGGACACGGGCGAGATCGAAAAGGTTGAAGGCAACCCAGAGCATCCCGCGAGCCGCGGCCGTAACTGCGCCAAGGGACCTGCCACGCTCAACCAGATCTACGACCCCGAGCGCATCATGTTTCCCATGAAACGCGTCGGCGAGCGCGGATCGGGAGGATGGGAACGAATCAGCTGGGACCAGGCCCTCGAGGAATTGGGCGAGCGTCTTCGAAAGGCGATGAAGGAAGATCGCCACAACGAAATCATGTACCACGTCGGTCGCCCGGGCGAAGAGGGCTACACCGATCGAGTCCTCAAGGCGTGGGGGGTCGACGGGCACAACAGCCACACCAACATCTGCTCGTCGAATGCACGAATTGGTTACATGAGCTGGATGGGACACGATCGTCCATCGGCCGACTATGCGAACGCCGAGGTCATCTTCCTCATCTCGGCCCATCTGGAGTCGGGCCACTATTTCAACCCGCACGCGCAGCGAATCATCGAGGCTCAGCAGAATGGCGCGACGGTGATCGTCTGCGATCCTCGTCTCAGCAACACCGGCAGCAAAGCCGACCACTGGCTTCCCACCTGGCCGGGAACCGAGCCGTTCTTGTGCTTGGCGATCATCCACCAGATGCTCGAGGACGACACATGGAACAAGGAGTTCGTCGAGCGCTGGGTCAACTGGGACACGTTCCTCTCCGAAGAGTTCCCCGACATGTCGAACGAGTTCGCCTCGCTGGGTCCGGCGCTGAAGGCGCACTACGCCGAGTACACGCCCGAGAAGGCGGAGTACATCACCGGTATCCCGGCAGAACAGATTCGTGAGATCGCCGCCATCATCGGCAAGCACCCAACCAAGTTCGCATCGCACAACTGGCGTGCCGCCGGAGCGGGAAACATGGGTGGCTGGCAGGTCGCTCGCTGCCTGTTCTTCATTGCGGTGATGACCGGGTCGGTGGCAACCGAGGGTGGTACGTCGGGCAACGGCTGGAACAAGTTCGCTCCGGCCGCGCCACTTGGTGCACCCGGCATCGAGCGGTGGAATGACCTCGAGTGGCCAAAGGAATACCCACTCGCGTATCACGAGATGTCGATCCTGCTTCCGCACTTCCTCAACGAGGGACGCGGCAAACTCGACACGTACTTCTCGCGGGTCTACAACCCGATCTGGACCAACCCGGACGGGTTCAGTTGGATGGAAGCGCTCACCGATCCAGAAAAGGTTGAGTGCCACGTCGCACTGACCCCAACCTGGAGCGAGACGGCGTGGTTCGCCGACTACGTGCTCCCCATGGGCGTTGGAGCCGAACGTCACGATGTCGTGAGTTATGAAACCCATCAGGGCCGATGGATTGCATTCCGTCAGAGCGTCTTCCGCCGATTCGCCGAGATCCAGGGCAAAGAGGTCAACGAAGATTCCCGCACGCACGAGTTCAACCCCGGCGAGGTTTGGGAAGAGAACGAATTCTGGATCGACCTGTCGTGGGCGATCGACCCCGATGGCGAGATGGGCATTCGCCAGTACTTCGAGAGCGAAGAACATCCCGGCAAGCCAATCGGCGTGGATGAGTACTACGGGAAGATGTTCTCCGAGAACGTCCCGGGCCTCGCCGAGGACGCCGCAGCGGCTGGCGAGACCCCATTGGAATACATGCGGAACCGTGGTGCCTATGCACTCGAAGGCGATCAGCGAATTCCATACGAGCGTGCGGTCGACCCATCGGCGGTCGAAGGCTGCACGAAGGACGAGGGCGGCGTGTTTCGCAAGCCGGGGACGTCCGCGATGTGGGATGGCACCCCCGAGGGTTTGCAGGACATCAAACTCGCTCGACTCGGCGACGGATCGCCAGCGATCGAGATCGACGGCGAGCTGAAGGAAGGTTTCGTCACCCCGTCGAAGAAGCTCGAGCTTTACTCGAGCACGCTGAAGGACTGGGGCTGGCCCGAATACGCCACGCCGAAGTGGATTCCGAGCCACGTGCATTGGGAAGACCTCGACATGGAGCCCGACGCGGAAGGTTCTCTTGGCAACGAGCGCATCTTGCTGCCGACGTTCCGCATCCCGACGCTCATCCACACGCGTTCGGCGAACAGCAAGTGGCTGAGCGAGATCAGCCATCGTCATCCACTCTGGCTCCATCCCGAGGATGCCGAGAAGCTGAATATCGCCGAGAACGGCCTCGTCCGAGTCACGACCCGCATTGGCCATTTCGTGATCTCCGCGTGGCAGACCGAGGGCATCCGTCCCGGCATCGTCGCTGCGTCTCACCACATGGGTCGCTGGCGTCTCGAAGAAGACAAGGCTCGAAACTGGGGCGCCGGCAAGGCGGACATCATGGGGCCGAACGGCGGTCCCGGAAATGATCAGGGAGCAGCGCCCGGTGGTTCAGCCGGATTTGCAACGAGCGCCGAAGGTGACGGCGGAGTATGGAAGCTCAAACGCACCGATGGGATCCGTACCTGGGATTCTGACGATGATGACACCAACCGCATCTGGTGGACCGACACCGGTGTGCATCAGAACCTGACGTTCGCCGTCCAACCGGACCCGATCTCGGGGATGCACTGCTGGCATCAGCGGGTGCGTGTTACGCCCGCAGAGTCAGGCGATCAGTACGGCGACGTTGTGGTCGACACGAACAAGTCGCGCGAGGCCTATCTCGAATGGATGACCAAGACCCGCCCGGCCCCAGGCCCCGGTGGCCTACGTCGTCCACTCTGGTTCGCCCGTCCACTCAAACCGACAGCAGCGACGTACTTGAGTCCCGACGCCTAGTCGGGCAGCAGGTGCCTTGCCCTAGTGTCATTCGATGAGCAACATGCCCGTCGACGAGGTCATCGATCCGCACATGCACTTGTTCAACCTCAAGAGCACGCCACGGCCGATGCAGCCGTTGGGAAAACTGTTCGGATGGAACGAACGGGTGCTTCGTTTCATGGCGAAGAAGTTGATGCCGAACGACACGGTCGCGTTCTTTGGCGACGGCACCGATCTCCTCGGCGACTACATGCCAGGCGACTATCGAGCCGACGCGGCCCCATCGAATGTGAACCGGTATGTCCACGTCCAAGCCGGGTGGACCGACAAATCGCCTCTCGATCCGGTCGGTGAAACGACGTGGTTGGAGTCTCTCGATGATGGTCCGGCGGCGATTGTTGGTCACGCCGACCTGAACCTTGGCGACGGTGTTGCGGCCGTACTTGCGGCCCACAAGTCGGTGAGCAACAGGGTGCGCGGTATCCGGCACACGTTGTCTTGGCATGAGTCCGGGTCGATCATGAACTTCACCGAGCGCGCAGAAATGAGTCGCACCCCGCAGTTCCGAGCTGGGTTCGACCAGCTGGCCGAACACGAGCTCTCCTTCGACGCCTGGTGTTATAGCGGACAGCTCGCGGAAGTTGAAGAGCTTGCGGCTTACAACCCCGATGTGCCGATGGTGTTGTGCCATGCGGGGACGCCGGTCGGGATCGGTGGCGACTTTGGCGGCGTGGGGGTGTCCGGCCAGGAGAGGGCGCGCATTGGTCAGGAGTGGAGCGACTCGATGTCCTCGTTGGCGACCCAGCAACACGTGTTTGTCAAGCTGTCGGGCTTCTTGATGCCGGTTCTCGGCCATGGATACGAGCGATCGAGAAAGAGGCCGGGGGTCAATGAGCTCGTCGACAAGCTTTCACCGCTCATCGAACATTGCATCGACGCCTTCGGGCCGCAACGGTGCATGTTCGCGTCGAATTTCCCTGTCGACAGAGTTTCGGCCAGTTTTGGGACCGTGGCCGAGGCCACGGTCGAAATGACCGCGCGCTACGGCCCTGATGCGCAGCAGGCGATGTTTGCCGACACCGCCGCCTCGTTCTACCGAATTGGGGGCCTGGCCCCTAATCGCGTTTAGGGGCCAGGCCCCTAAACCCTCAAAGGGGTCAGGCCCCTAAGTGGGAACGGGTTTGGGCGAGGACGGCGTCCGCTGATGGGTAGTCGCCTAAGTAGGAGCCGATGCTCGACCACAGCAGGTTCAGATCGGCGTCCAGGAGAAGGATCGCCGGGCGATGGTTCGCTTCGGCCCACACCGGACCGAACCGCTTGATCTGTCGCATCGCTCGCACGTAAGCAACCGCCCCTTTGGGGTGGAACAGTCGCCACCAGGAGAAGCGCGCAACGCCGAGCGTTTGGCGCACCGCATTCTCAGGGTCGAGAAAGAGAGGCACGTCCAGACCGTCGTCGATCAGCTTCTTCGCCTGATAGTCCTCGCGAGTAGCGACGCCGATGAGTCCGACGCCGAGCTCATCGAGTTCGTCCTGACGCTCACGCAACTGCGTGAGGAGCTCTATGCAGGGCAGTCAACCGTAGTAGCGGAGGACCTGCACGAGCATGGGCTTGTCGGCCAGTGCTCGCAATTCGACCGATTCTCCCGACGGTGAAGTGAGTGGGACGGCAGACAAAGAGGTCACGGAGGAGGAACCTTAGGGCGCCGCTGCGAATTCCAATGAGGGCAAGGCTCGGCATACGCTGAACGACGTGTCGGCCCGTCGAGTCGATCGAGATCCTCGAGGGGCACGGGATTGCGGGAGACCGCTAGGAAACGCGCGCCATCGGCAGGTCACCGTGCAGTCGCTAGAGGAGATCGCTGGACTCCGAGCCTGCTGCATGTGAGCAAGTGTCTGTGCGAGGATGCATCACGAATCTCAATGGGGAGTGAAATGCCAACGATGGTAGGCGAGGCCCTGTGCCCGCCAGCCTGTTGAGCCGACGCCAGTCGGCCCTTATGGCGGCCGGGGCGGCTTTGTCGCTCGGGATCATTGCCTTGGTGCTCGGGGGGTCGCCCTCGTTGTGCGATCAGATCGATCGCCTCGTGCATGAATCCGAGACGCGATTCGAGTCGATTATCGTCGCGCCGATCGCGCGATCACCGGGCGATTGGACCACATCATTCGCGGTCGGCGGATCGGACGAGTGCACTATTTCGCTCGACCCGGAGCGGGCCGGGTATTTGTGTTCATGGGAGTTCGATCAGGGCGACGATGGGTCGGCCCTCTACGAGCAACACACGAACTCGGTTCGCTCTTGTGTCGGCGAGCAAGTGCTTGAACGTCTGGATGCGCTTGTCAACCACCCGGACTTCTTCGAGTCGACGTACTTCACCGAGTCGAACCACGAGATCAGCGTGTCACTGAAGAACAAGAACGAGCTTCAGAAGGTGTTCGTCAGCATCGGTGTCGACGGCTTCACCGCGACCGGCTAACCGAGCAATAGTTGCGCCGTCAGGCCACCGGCGAGGGCCACGAGGAAGACGTAGGCGAAGAAGATCCCGATCAGCTTGCGGTCGGCAAGCTTCGTGAGAATCACGAACTCGGGCACATTGGCACCGGCGCCCGAGATGGTCAGGGCCACGATCGCACCGATGCCGACTCCGGCCGCGGTGAGCGAGTGAGCGATCGGCACGAGCACACTCGTCTGCACGTAGAGCGGCGTGCCCAAGATCGCTGCGACCGGAATCGACCAGCTCGTGTTGTCGCCGGTAACCGTGGCGACGGTATCGGGCGAGATGGCAGCCTCGATGAGTAGCCCGATGCCGACGCCGACGAGTAGAAGGAGCCCCACGGACCTGAGTAGAGCAGTCGCAGCCCGAGCGGCGTCGATGCTCTCGGCGCCAAGCCCTTGCCATGGCGCATCGTCTATGCCGCAGGATGTCGTCGCGCAGCTCGGGTCTTCGCTCGGATCGGTGGTTGCGAGATTCGAGCGCACGCCAGCGGGTACCAGCTCCGCTGGCAACGGCTTGAGATGTTGCTCGATGCCTACCCGCTGGGCCGTCAGGGCGAGAACCATGGCCGCGATGAAGGCGATGCCCGTGTAAATCAATGCCGCTTCGACGCCGGCGATGATCGCCAGTGCGCCGAAGAGCACCGGGTCGAGTACCGGCGCAGCAGAAAGGAACGCGACGTACCCGGCAGGCGGCACTCCCGCCTGACGCATGCCGACCAGCATCGGGATCGCCGAATACGTGCAGAACGGCGTGATGAAACCAATCGCGATGCCCTTGAGTGCCGCGGCGATCGGCGGGCCGCCCATCCAGGCGCGGACGCGATCGCCGCCGAGTCGCCGCTGAACGAGCTGGACGAGAAAGGCCACGCCGAAGAACAGGACGGTCAGCTCCAAGAGAAGCCAGAGAGCTCCACTGATCATGGTGCGTCCGTTTCAGTTGGGCTGCCCATGATCGCTGCGGCCGCCATGGGCAGTGCGGTCATGCATGCAGAATTCGGCGAGACAAGGGTCTTGACCCCGTCGGTTTCCATGAAGACGAAGGTGTCGACGGCCAGAATCTGGAGGTGGCGAGAGACCGTGGACTGGCTTTTGCCGATTGCGTCGACGACGTCGCCGACCGTGATCGGTCCAGTGGCATGTGTGACGAAATTCAGGATTCGGAGACGGGTTGGGTCCGAGAGGCATTGAAACCACTGGGCGTACTCTTCGGCGAGTTCTGAGGTGAGATCCATCGTTCATCGACGATAAACGATTAATAGGGTCCTGGCAAGTGCTGCATTGGTTCGATTCACTAGGACGTCACCTCAGTCGCTGTCGCTCGCCATGGTGAGCAGGTAGACCGCGAACGTCGGCACCCAATGCGAAATCATGTAGTCGGGCAGCAGTGCCATGGGCAGGCCAACGCCGGTATGCGCTGAGGCACTGTCGCGCATGTGGGCAGCGCGTGGATCGCCGGTGGGAAGGGCATTCGCGATTCGGGTGAACATCCACGCACGACTCAGATTGAGGCCGGCCCAATGTGCGAGCTGCCCGTCGGAGGGATCGACGACATCGACCGGCTCGAGCCCACGGAATCCGCTCGGGGCAAACGTGTCGAGCCATCCGTTGAATGCGTCCGGGACGAGAACCCGTCGCATCAGGTCGGCCTCGGCCAGAGACGGCGACAAGAAGTCGTCAGCAGAGGGTTCGTAGGCCACATCGATGTTGGTGTCGGAACCATACAAACGAGTGGCGGTCTGGCCGATCAACTCCAGTAGTTCGTGGTTGCTGATTCGTTCGGCGTAATCCCATACGAGACCGAACGAGAACGCCGTTTGATTGTGCATCCCTCCACGGATCGGCATCCGGAGTTGCTGGCAGTAGATGCGAAACCGCTCGACAGCGTGTTGTTCCATTGGTGCGAGCGCTTCGTGCCATTCGAGTGCATCGGGTGTCGCCCATTCGTGAAGCTCGGCGCTCAGCGTGAGTAACCAGGCCATCCCGTACGGCATCTCGAAGCTGGCTCGTTCCGCGATCCACCGCATCTCGATCGCGATGTTCTCGGGGGCGAGACTCGCGTGGAGGGCCTCCGTAGCGTCGGTGGCAAAGTTGGCGTCGGGGCAAACCCGCAGCGCGCGAACGACCTGCCAGTGCGAGTGCACCGCCGAATGCCAGTCGTAGCAGCCGTAGAACGCGGGGTAGATCGAGCTGGGCCTGATCGGTTCATCGATCGGCCCCGACATCGTCAGGCGAATTCCATTCGGATACTCGGTCTCGAGGAGGTCGAGGGTTTGTGTCGCGAGCCGCTCGACCACTTCGGCATCCGGCAGCTTCATCGCGCTAGCTCGGCTCGACGATCGTTGCTTGCATGCAGATCGAGTCACCGAGTCGGACTATGCCCGGAAAGTGTCGCATTGCGAGCACTCCGTCCATCGTGGCGTGGTAGTCCTTCGGCTCCGATCCGAGGTGCACGGGATCGTGAACTCGTGCAATAACTTGGCCTTTGGTGATCGGCTCGCCAAGGGCCACGACCCATTCGATGAGACCGTCGCTGTCACTCGTGATGTAGGCGCCTTCGAGCGGTACGTCGAGAAACTGTGTCGGCGCGTCTTCTTGCTCGCCGGTGAGGGCACCGGCCTCCTTCAGCACATTCTTGACTCCACGAAGGCCGATTTCGGCCCAGTCCGGCCGGGTAGTGCCAGTGCCGCCGAGTTCGGTGGTCACGAACGGTGTGCCCGATTCTTCGACGTGGGTGTCCCACATGCCAATGGTGTCGATTTCGACGAGCTTGCAGGTGAACGGCGCCTTAAAGGCCTCTGCGAATCGCCAACCCTTTTCCTCCGCGACCGGGTCGTCGAGGACGTGAGTACAAGCCATGGGAATGAATTCGAGCGTCTTGCCTCCATCGTGCATATCCATGACGAGGTCGGCCATGGGAAGCATGTAGCGGGCCATGTAGTCGGCGATCTTCTCGGTGATTGTTCCGTCGGGGCGACCGGGGAACATCCGGTTGAGGTTGCCTTTGTCGATCGGTGACGTTCGAGTACCGGCAGCGAACGCTGGCTGGTTCATTGTCGGCACGACGATGATGCGGCCGGTGACCTCGGAAACATTGATGGAGCTCACCAAACGAATCATCGCAAGGGGACCTTGGTATTCATCGCCGTGATTACCGCCGGTGAGTAACACCGTTGGGCCCTCGCCGTTCTTGATCACGGCGACAGGCACCATGACCGCTCCGTATGCGGAGCCATCGTGGCTGTGCGGCACCTTCAGAAAGCCTGTGTGGAGTCCATCTTGATCGAAGGGAACGGTTGGTGTAACTGGTGAATCTTGCATAGTGACCGCCGACGCTAGTCGGTGAGGCAGAGCGCCCCGACACGGAGTGCCAAGAGCGGGGAAGTCAGTCCTTGACGAAGAGTTTGCGTTCGACGTTGGCGAGCGCTTCGCAGCCGTCGTCGGTGATCAGTAGCGATTCGGTGATCTCCATGCCCCAGTCGTCTTGCCACAGTGCAGGCATGAAGTGGAAGGTCATTCCCGGCTCGAACACCGTGGTGTCGCCAGGGCGGATGCTGATGTTTCTTTCGCCCCAGTCGGGCGGGTAGCTGAGCCCTATTCCGTAGCCGGCGCGACTCTCCTTGTCGTAACCATGGGAACGGAGCTCGGTGATGAACGCGGCATGCATGTCCTCGCAGGTGTTTCCCGGCTTCGCGGCCGACATACCGGCATCGATCGATGCGATCAGCGCAGCTTCGGCGTCGAACCATTTCCTGTCGGGTGTGCCGAGAAAAACAGTCCGACAAAGTGGTACGTGATAGTGCCTGTGGACGCCAGCGATCTCAAAGAAGGTTCCCATGCCTGTTTCGAACGGTTTGTCGTCCCAGGTGAGATGGGCTGCGGTTGCGTCGATGCCGGTCGGGGCGAGGGGGACGATCGCTGGGTAGTCCCCACCGTGTTCGGGTGTGCCCTGAATGCCGACGTGGTAAATCTCGGCGATGAGGTCGTTCTTGCGCATGCCCGGTTCCATGCGTTCGACGATGTGGTTGTGCATGTTCTCGACGATCTGACCGGCGATTCGCATGTACGCAATCTCTTGTGCCGACTTCACCGAGCGCTGCCAATTGACGAGCGCGGTGGCATCGGCGAACGACGCGCCGGGGAGGTTGTCGACCAACGACTGATGCGCCCGAGGCGAGTAGTAGTAGCCGTCCATCTCGACCCCGACCTGCAGGGCGCCCCAGCCGCGCTCGAGTAGTTTCTCCGCGAGGTACTCCGACGAATGTCGTTCGGTCGACATCACGTAGTGATCCGGGTAGCCAATGATGTCGTCGGCGGGCAGGTAGGTGGTGCGCAGCGCACCGACGGAATCCATGAAACGCCCGAACCAGATCGGCCCGCCCGATGGCCCAATGATCACACACTGCGGCGTATAGAACGACCAGCCGTCGTAACCGGTGAGCCACGCCATATTCGACGGGTCCGTGATAACGAGAACCTCGATGTCGGCAGCCTCCATGGCGGTTCGGGTCTTAGCGAGCCGGTCGGCGAATTCCTCGCGGGAGAAGTGCAACGTCGGCTCGATGGCGGTCACTAGATTCCTTCGAGCGCCTGATCGAGGTCGGCTAGGAGATCGTCGATGTCCTCGATGCCGGTGCTGTAGCGAATGAGTCCTTCGGGAATGCCGAGCGCTTCGCGTTCAGCTGCCGAGCACTCAACGTGGCTCGTGGTTGCCGGCGGTCCGACGATCGTTTCCACAGCGCCCAGGTTCGCTGCTTTGTGAGCGAACCGAAGTCGGGGAAGGAACGCCCTGACAGAGTCGAGATCGGCACCAAGGCTGAAGCTCAGCATGCCGCCGAAGCCGCTCATCTGCTTCGCTGCGATGTTGTGGTTCGCGTGCGTCTTTAGCCCGGGATAGTTCACGCTCGTCACCTTGGGATGCACCGAGAGATATTCGGCCACCATGCCAGCGTTGGAGTTCTGACGCTCGATGCGAAGGCTTAACGTCTTCATGCCTCGCAACAGAAGATAAGCAGCTTCGGGGTGCAGGGTCGCTCCATTGATCTCGCGGTATCCGTAGATGGTGTCGATCAGATCCTTGCGTCCAACGGCGACTCCGCCGAGTGCGTCGGCGTGACCACCCAGAAACTTCGTGGCCGAGTGGACGACGAGGTCGGCGCCGAGGGCGAGGGGTGATTGGTTGATCGGCGTCGCGAACGTGTTGTCGACCATGACGATCGCTCCCGCTGCGTGGCCGGCGGCCGTGAGCCGCTCGAGATCGAGGATCTTGAGCGTGGGGTTCGTTGGCGTCTCGAGATAGAGCAGGTCGCAACCTTCAGCGACGGCGGCTTCGATCGACTCGGTGTCGTGGGTTTCGCAGAGCACGCACTCGTATCCCATGCGGGGGAGGAAGTCGGAGAAGAGCAGGCTCGTGCCGCCGTAGGTGTCCTTTACGCTCACGATGCGTTGACCCGGTGACACGACCGAGTGCAGCGCGTTCGAGATGATCGCCATTCCCGTCGACGCTGAGGTTGCGGCCTCACCTCCCTCGAGCAGACGGACTTTCTCTTCAAATACCGACACGGTGGGGTTCGTGTTGCGTCCGTAGATGTGCCCCTCGGTTTTTCCGAGAGCGACGTCGAGCCAGGAATCGAGATCTGGGTAACCGAACGACACGCTGTGCACGACCGGTACTTGGGTGGCTCCGTCGAGGAACTCGCGCTCCTCTCCACCCCAAACGTTGATCGTGGATTTCCCAGGTGCAGATGTCATGGCAGGAGCGTAGTACCGAGAAGGCTCGCTGCCCGATGGTCTCTGCGCTACTTCTTCACGACTTCGAACATACCGTTAGGATCCCGACAAGATCGAACCCGTCGCACAGGAGAACCCGATGATTTTCGCCACCGAAATCGACTTGGTTCTGCTGTTGTTGCGGTTGGCCGTTGGTGCTGGTCTCGCTGCGCATGGCTATGCCAAGTTCTTCTCTGGCGGAAAGATCGCTGGCACTGGCCGCTGGTTCGATTCGATCGGAATGCGTCCTGGCAAGGTTCATGCGCTGATGGCCGCTTCCAGCGAGATCGTCGTTGGGCTACTCATCGCTGCAGGATTTCTTACCTCGTTCGCAGCGATGGGATATGTCGCGTTGATGGTCGTTGCGCATTGGACCGTTCATCGCGCCAACGGCTTCTTCATCATCAAAGAAGGCTGGGAGTACGTCTTCGTCTTAGGAACGGTCGCGTTCACGATCGCGACGATCGGACCGGGCCAATGGTCCCTCGATCATGCATTCGGGATCGACGACGACCTCGATGGATGGACCGGGCTGGTCCTGTCCGCCGCCGGGCTTGCCGTGGCGGCTCTCTTCCTGCTCGCTTTCTTTCGGCCTCGAAAGCCAGCAGGCGAGTGACCGGGAGGAAATTGCCACGTAAGGTCGCCGGATGGAACTCGAAGTTTTCCCCGAAGATTGGGAGCGAGGCCTCGCCATCGTTGCTCACCCCGATGGCTTGGTCGAGAACAACGTCGCGCTCCGGCGAGACTTGGCCGAGGCAATCCGCCGCCACCACCACCCCGACCACCGCGCTGTCGGTCGGGCGATTCTCGACGCGGTTCGCGATGCGGCCAATCCCTGGCTCTTCACCGATATCGAACCTCGGGCCTGGGACGGCGCACACACGGTGGCCTTCAGCGCGTCGACCTCGCCAAGCCATGCCCTCGGTGGCGACATGGCGACGCCATTCGAAGTCATTCACGTGTGATCCATTCCACCCGCGTCTTGCTCGCGTGCTCGCTCCTCAGCAGCGTTCTCGGCTCGATCCACGCCTACAGCATCTTCATCGACCCACTGGAAACAGTTCTTGGCGTCGACCGGTGGGCGGTGAGTTCGGTCTATTCACTTGCGCTCGTCAGTTTGACCCTGGCCGTGCTGTTCGGGCATCGATTGATTCGGATCGAGCGCGCCCGACCACTCGTGGTCACGGTCGGGGTGATGGCGGCGCTCGGTCTCATGATCGCGGCCGAGGCGCGGTCGATTCCGGTGCTGGTCGTTGGCTACGGCGTAATCTTTGGGTCGGCGAATGGGGTGGGTTATGCCTTCTGTCTGCAAGTCTCGGCTGCAGCGAACCCGCATCGGCGAGGGTTTGCTCTGGGGATCGTGACGGCGGTGTACGCGCTCGGGGCGGCTGCAGCGGCGTTGTCACTCGACGATGTCGTCGACGAGCACGGTCATCCAGCGGCGCTTCGAATCCTCGGACTGACGATTGCGATCGCTGCGATCGTCGCCGCTGCGTTGTTGGGTCACGGATCGACTGAATCCACAGAAAGAGACGAGCATCACGACGCAATCCCTCATCCGGTGCCGGGGACGCTCGTGAAGTTGTGGATGGCCTATGGCCTGGCGGTCTTCGCTGGTCTCATGGCCCTCGGACATGCTGCGGCGATCGTCGAGTCGGCGGGCGGTTCCTTGCAGCTAGGCGCCCGCACCGTCGCGATCGCAGGGCTTATGAACGCGGCCGGCGGCATACTCATTGCGCTGTTGGCGGACCGGCTCCGTTCCGCCATTTTCCTCGTCGGACTGCCGGTGTTGTCATCGGTGGCGTTGCTCTTCCTCTTTTCTTCCTCTGGAGGTGCGACCGCGCTTGTCGGGTTGGCAGCCGTAGCGCTCATATACGGGTCGGTGATCGCCGTCTACCCCTTCGTCGTAACGCAGATCTTCGGCGCCGAACGGTACGCCACTACTTATGGGCGGGTTTTCACTGCTTGGGGCCTGGCTGGGCTTGCGGGCCCAATTCTCGCTGGTGCCATTTTCGATCTGACCGGCGACTACGGGCCTGCACTCCTCTTGGCTGCAGTAGCGGCAGCAGCGTCGGCTGCCGTTGCGATCTCACTTCCCAGGGTTTCAGCCTGATGGGCGAGGCGTCGATCCCAGGGCAATGATCACGTCGCGCATCGCACGAAGGCTGTGCCCCGAAAGCATCGTCGTGCAATGAGGAAGAGCCGCAGCCATGCCTGCGACGAGCGGCTCGAATTCGTCTGCGGCCGAGCGCGGGTTGACCCAGATGATTCGATGACTCATGCGCTCGAGCCGGGACATGGCCCGTGCGAGTTCCTCGGACGGATCGGTGTCCCAGCCATCGGAAGCGATCAGAACCACTGCACCGCGGACGCTCGTTGACCATGTCGGGTGCGACATCAGCGATCGAAAGCTCGCCGCGATCTTTGTGCCCGAGAACCGGTCGTCGACGAGCTCTGATGTTTTCTCGATCGCCTCCTGTGGATCTTGATGACGCAGCGCCGAAGTAACGCGAGTGAGCGTGGTCGAGAAGGCGAACGTCTCGG